>JACCZN010000327.1 GCA_013695915.1 Rubrobacter sp. | reverse complement strand
AGATGATGTCGAGGATGCAGGGCTCGCCGAGGTTCAGGAGGTCGGTGGAGAGGCGTTTGGAGAGGCCGAGGAACGCGCCGTCGAGCATCTGTCCCAGGGTTACGGGGAGGACGTGGGCCGCGAGGGCGTCGGTGCCGATGCGGGGGAACTGGCCGAGCGCCTCGCGCAGCCGGAACTCCAGGGCGTCGGCCTCGTAGGCGACCAGCGCCTGGGCCTGCGGCGCGCCGGGCTCGGGGAAGGTCCGTGTGTCGCGCATCGCCTCTTCGGACCCCTCCGCACCGTGGGTGTAGAGGGCCTTCTTGGCGTGGACGGTCCAACGGCGCAGCGTGTCGTGGAGGGCGGCGCCGAGGAGCATCTTCTCGTTCGGTTCGGGGTCGGCGTCGAGGACTCGCCGGGCGTAGACGTTGCGGCCGGACGCGCAGTAGGCGCCGGCGACTTCGGAGAGGCCGAGGGGGACTTCGTAGGGGGAGAGGAGCGGCGGGGCGGACCAGCTCCAGCCGCGCAGGGTGTCGTCCACGCCGAGCTTGCGGGCGCGCGGGATGGTGCCCCTGAGGAGGCGCTTCTTCTCTTCGGCGGTGGGCATGAACATCTCAAACTCCGGTCAGTACGTCGCCGCAGAAGCGGCGGTACTCGCAGTCGGTGCAGCGGCCCCGGTGCGGGGTCGGGCGGGGCAGGCGCTCGTGCTCGGCGGCGGTCCTCAGGTCTTCCAGGGTCTTCTTGACGTGCCCGCGCATGGCGGCGGTTATGGGGACCTCGACGGCCTTCTTCGGCGGGGTGAGGTAGACGAAGGCGCGGCTCACCGTGCCCCCGAAGGTGTGCTCGGCGAGCAGGGCGTAGGCGGTGAGCTGGTACTTGTGGTGCAGCCCGATGCCGGAAGCCATCTTGTACTCGACGGGGATGAGCTCGCGGGGGGTCTGGATGACCATGTCGATCCTGCCGCGCAGACCCAGGCTCTCCGAGTGGAGGTCCACCCCGAAGCGGCGCTCTCCTTCCTCTATGCCGTACGCCTTGAGGGTGCGGCGGGCCTCTTTGGCGGAGGTGGACTCGTGCTCTTCCTTGCCGAGGTCCATCTTGGCGGTAACGGGGCGCTCCAGGGGCAGGGTGTAACGGTAGTACGGGATGCGCGGGCAGTAGACGTGCTGGCGGATGTCGGTGACGGTGAGGTCAAGCGGGCTCAACGAGGATCTCCTTTACGAGCGCCAGGTCGCGGGTGCAGACTGGCTGCAGACGGATGTTGCCGGGCTTCTTGCCGAGCGTCTTCGCCAGACGCAGCATCAGCTCCTCGCGGCGGTTCCGGTCGAGGTCCCCGGCGAAGGCGGAGTACTGGATGCGGTCGAGGCCGTAGTCCTTGCACCGCTCGGAGACCCTGTGCCGGATGCGGTCGTCGGGGATGTCGTAGATCAGGATCACGTACCCCATAGCGGAGCTACCAGCTCCCGACGAACGGCCTGTACAGGACACCGTCGTCGCGCACGAAGCTCGCCACGCTCCGGGCCTGGATGTGGATGACGTTCTCCAGGGTGTGCCTCCGCCCCCGGTGCTTGACCCGCGCGGCGAGCCGCTCGCGCACCCGCCCGGCCACGAGCTTGCGGGTCCCCTCGTCCAGCAGCTCACCGTCGAGGGCGACCTTGAAGCCGGTGCCGAGCATCCCCAGCACGGCCCGGTCGGCCACCGGACCCCGGAACTCCTCGATGAGGTCCAGCACCAGCGAGGGCTTGCCGGGACGGTCGGTGTGGACGTAGCCGGCGAACGGGTCCAACCCCGCGCGGGTGGCCGCGGAGAGGATGCGGTTGTAGAGGATGCCGTAGCCGTAGTTCAGGAGCGAGTTGACGAGGTCCGTCGCCCCGCGTCCCTCCCGGCCGGGGAAGTCCGGCACTATCTTGCGGACGCCCTCCCAGTAGAGCGCCGCCCCGCGGCCCTCGGCGTTCATCAGAGCCCCGCGCACCTCGTCCACGCACGAACCCTCGACCTCCCCCACCTGAGCCGCCAGTGCCTCCATCTTGTCCACCCTCTCGTAGAGGTACTCGTAAGCCGGACGGTCGGTGCCCTTGCGGTACTTGGCGTAGTACTTGAGGTTGTTGGCGCAACTCTTGAGCTTGCCCGCGGCGAACGCCTTGCCCAGGGTCACGCCCCGCAGGTCCTCGTAGGCCAGGAGCTGCGCCCGGCGGGTCTTGACCGTCCCTCCGAGGCTCGGGGAGACGAGGCTCGCGTAGGGAGACCCCGAGTAGGATATAAATTCCAGATGTATCGAGTTACGAAGTTGCAAACACACGCTTCCGCTTTCGGCTGGGCGGCGGGGAGCCCCAGGTCCGTTTCGAGCGGATGGCGGTGGGTTAGAATGCCCTGCAAACAAGTAGAGAGGAGGCGCGGCGCAGGCCTCCGGTTTTTGAGGCTGAGAGCCCGCGCCACGATCCTATGTTCAGTTTAGCAAACGGAGATGACAGGCACGCAAAGGCACTTCGACAATGGCGTCGATGGAGCCGGGCCAAGACTCGGCTCGAAAAGGATCGCGCCATATTTGCGCTCTGGGAGCTCTGCGAGGCCGAAACCTGGGAAGCGGCCAGCCACCTGGCCGACAGGCTTTCCGGCGCGTTCAGGGAGAACGAGAAGCTGACCGTCCCGCACTGGCTGGCCATGCACGGCATGAGCGAAGACGATACTCGTTATGCCGCTTTCCCGGCGGTAGCGAAGGCCGCAGAACTCTTCCACCCCGCCCGGGGCACTTTTCAAACATATGCGTACAGCTTCATACTCGGGGAACTCTATCGCAAGGCCTCCCGCGGCGACGCCCTGAACATCGCGGCCGCAGAAGACGAGCTGTCGGGCTGGGAGCCGGTGGCAAAAGACGGTCCTGGGGCTCACTCCGGCCAGGAGACCTTCGACTTGTGGCGGCTCTTTGAGCTGGACCTCGCACCCGCGCCCGGCGGCTCGGAGTTCGGCAAGGCTATAGGTATTCAGTTAGCGGGTCGGTCCG
>JACCZN010000169.1 GCA_013695915.1 Rubrobacter sp. | reverse complement strand
GCCCGCGACTCCCCGACGGAGAGGCCGCCGACGGCGTAGCCGGGGAAGCCGAGCTCCGTGGTGAGCCGGAGGCTCTCCCGGCGCAGGTCCGGGAAGAGCCCACCCTGCACGATGCCGAACATGGCCTGGTCCCGGCGGGTGTGGACCTCCCGGCACCGCTCCGCCCACCGCGCCGTCCGCTGGAGCGAGGAGGCATGGTACTCGCGGCTCGCATCGGCTGGCGGGCACTCGTCGAGGACCATTGCTATGTCAGCCCCGAGGTCCTCCTGCGCCCGCGTGGTGAGCTCCGGCGTGAAGACGTGGCGCGAGCCGTCGTAGACGGAGGCGAACTCGACCCCCTCCTCCGAGAGCCGCCGGGTGTCGGAGAGGGAGAAGACCTGGTAGCCGCCGGAGTCCGTGAGCATCGGTCCCTTCCACCCCGTAAAGCCGTGCAGGCCGCCGGCGTCCCGCACCAACTCAGTGCCCGGCCGCAGGTAGAGATGGTACGTGTTCCCGAGCACGACCCCGGCCCCGGCCTCCCGCACCTCCGCGGGCGTCAAGCCCTTCACGGTGCCTTTGGTCCCGACGGGCATGAAGGTCGGCGTCTCGACCGCGCCGTGGGGGGTGTAGAGCGTGCCGGCCCGCGCCTCGCCGTCCCGAGCCTCGACCTTTATGGAGACCGGGGCCTCTACCGCGCGCTCCGGCCGCCGCCGACCAGCAGCATCGCGTCGCCGAAGGAGTGGAAGCGGTACCTTTCCTCCACAGCGGTGCGGTAGGCCGTCCGGATCAGGGCCTCTCCGGCGAAGCTCATGACCATCGCGAGCAGCGTGCTGCGCGGCGCGTGGAGGTTGGTGAGGAGCGTGTCCACGGTCCGCCACTCGTAGCCGGGATATATAAAGAGGCTCGACTCCCCCTCCCGGACACCGGTCGCCGCCCAGCTCTCCAGCGTGCGCGCCACGGTGGTCCCGACCGCCACGACCCGGTCCGCCTCCTCCACCGCGCGGGCCGTCGCCCCCGGCACGCGGTAGCGCTCCGCGTGGATACCGTGCTCCTCCACGGTCTCCGAGCGTACGGGAGAGAAGGTCCCCATCCCCACGTCCAGCGTGACCCGCGAGACCCCCACCCCGCGATCCTCAACGGCCCCGAGCACCCCGTCCGTGAAGTGGAGGCCCGCGGTAGGAGCGGCGACGGAGCCCGGCTCCTCGGCGTAGACGGTCTGGTAGGCCGCTTCAGCCTCCGGGGTCGGGCGTATGTAGGGCGGCAGCGGCAGGTGCCCCATCTCCCTCATCAGCGCTGGCACGTCCTCCACCCCGACCAGCCACCGCCCGCCGTCCAGACGCTCCACCACCTCGACCTCCCGGCCCCCAGCGGAGAGCACGAGGCCGGGCCGCAGCCGCCGTCCCGGACGCGCCAGTACCTCCCAGATCCCTCTCCAGCGCCCGTTCCTCTCACCGGTCTCCCGCAGGAAGAGCAGCTCCACCTCCCCGCCGGTCGCCTTGCGGGCGGGCACGCGGGCGGGCACGACCCGGGTCTCGTTCAGGACCAGCCGGTCGCCCGGCAGTAGGAACTCCGGCAGCTCGCGGAAGCCGTGGTGGGAGATGGAGCCGCTTCGGACGTCCACGACCATGAGGCGGGAGGCGTCGCGGGGCTCGGCGGGGCGCTGCGCGATCAGCTCTTCGGGCAGGTCGTAGTCGAGGTCTCGGGTCAGCACGCGTCCGCCTACCGGCGGAGGAAGATGTTCAGGAGGATGGTGCCCACGATGGAGATCAGGATCATCAACCCTATCGGGAGGTAGACCGTCATGTTCTCCCGCCGGAAGACGAGATCGCCCGGCAACCGGTCCATCCCGAACCGACCGAGGAGCAGGAACAGCCCTCCGAGCACGAGCAGGACCACCGCCCCGCCGA
Source organism: Rubrobacter sp. (assembly GCA_013695915.1). GTDB lineage: Bacteria > Actinomycetota > Rubrobacteria > Rubrobacterales > Rubrobacteraceae > Rubrobacter_A. Next base: position 2,993 of record JACCZN010000169.1, on the reverse strand, counting down.
TGAGCAACCGTCCGAGACCTTCTAATCCCATGAGCACATTCTATGCCCGCACGGCGGGATAGCCAACGTCCCCGGCGGCCCCTCCGGGACGGCGCTGGTAGACTCTGGGCCATGAACACGAGCAGACCTGCTCACGATGTCTAGGCTCTCCCGATCTTCAGATACTGCTGGCGAATTCCGCGGGGTCCTCGTCCGGCCTTGGCTCCAACCACCTCAGAGGACCTCTCTCCTGAGGTAGGCGTAGAGTCCGTCGAAGAGGGCGTCGGTATGTCGGGTGAGCTCGTAGTCGTCGGCCATCGAGAGCTGCATGCCCCGCACGATCGCGTCGAGCCCCTCAGACTCAGCCCGGCCGTACTTCTCGTCCATCAGGTCGGCATCGTGGACTATCTCGGCGATCTCCTCCAGGATAGGGTCTTCCAACTCGTGTTCCTTGAGGAACGTCTCGAAGGAGCAGTCCTCTCCGCGGTGGGAGAGCCTGGCGCCGAGGACATCGAAGAGCTTCGCGCCCTCCGGGGCCTGTGCCGGATCGTCGAAGAACGAGAAGGAGGCATCCCCGTCCACGAACCGGCGCACGAGCCAGATGCAGGCCGTGCGGTCCACGTGACATCCTCTGCGGGTAGCCCAGAGCACTAGGCGCCGCTCTCCTTCTCGCCTCCGGCCTCCGTGTCAGTCTCTGGCTGCCCTCCGGTCTCTGAGGGGTAGGTCCCTGGCTCCCTCAACGCTTGCCGGGTTGCCTTTAGCGCCGCGTTCGCCTCCTGCCGCAAAGGAGAGCGGAAGTAGTCCCGCTTTCTCTCCGCCCGGAACTCCCGCCCCAGCTTGAAGAGGCTTTCGGCCACCGTCCCGGCGGCGCCCATCTCGGCCTTGCGCCGCAGGCGCTCGGCCTCGGCGATGATCTCCTCGTAGGCCTCTTTCCTCGAGGAGCGGAAGGCCTCCACCAGGCTACGGCTCTCCGCCTCGCTGTTGGCCTTTGTCTCCCAGACGGTCGCCTCTCCTCCGGCCTCTCTTATGTGCAATTGCAGCCACTCAAGATGCTCGCGAGTGACGGCGTCCTCGGGCAGCACGGCGACCCCGTCCTGCAGATAGAGCGCGCCGAGGGTCTTGAGCTTGCGCCAGACGGCTACTCTCGGACGTGAGGGCTCTCTCGGGAGGCGGTAGATCAGCATCACCCAGCTCTGCTTGTCCGGGCCCTCGTCCCTGGGACCCTGTCTCTTTACCCTGGGCTCGTCCATCTCCACCAGCCTACCCTCCGAGCAAGACCCAGACCATGCCGATGACGGCGCCCGCCGGCACTACGGCGTAGATCGGGGCCTTGAACCTCTGCAACACCAAGAACGAGAGTGCGGCCAGGACCACGGCGAAGATGTCGACGACACCCACGACGTACCCCACGGTATCCCCATCGGGGAAGAGCACCCTGCTCGCGAAGAAGACGGCGAGGTTGGCGATCACCCCGACCACGGCCGCGGTGACACCGACCAGGGCAGCCTGCAGCCTCACGTTGTTTGCGAGCAGCTCTATGTAGGGAGCGAGCAGGAAGATGAACATGAAGCAAGGCAAGAACGTCACGTAGGTGGTCAACAGGCCCCCGAGGACGCCATATACCAGAGGCGAGAACGCACCTGGATCGTTGTAGGCTCCGAGAAAACCCACGTACTGGGTGACCATGATCAGCGGTCCCGGGGTGGACTCGGCTAGCGCCAGGCCCTGCACCATCTGGCCGGCCTCCATCCAGCCATAGGTGTTGACCGCGACGTTGGAGATGTAGCTGAGGACCGCGTAGGCGCCGCCGAAGGTCACGAAGGCCGCACCCGTAAAGAAGAGCGCCTCTCTAATGAGAACATCTTCGCCTCCGCGCCAGATCCAGACCGCCCCCACCGGAAGCGCCCACAGCATCACGAAGGTGCCGACGAGCCTCAGGTTGCGTCCAAGTGAAGGCCGTCCGTTGGAGCTCTCCCGATCATCGGCCTCCTCCTCGTTGGAGCGCGCACCGGAGCCGTGACCGCCAGGTTGGACGGCAGCGGGGACGAAGCGCCCGAGGAGCACACCACCGAGCGCCGCGGCCGCTACCACCGCGGGGAATGGCACCGAGAGGAGATAGATCGCGATGAAAGAAACGACGGCGAACCCTGCGAGGGCGACGTGGGTGAGGGTGCGCCTCCCTATGCGCATCACCGCCTCCACCACCACGGCGATCACCACCGGCTGAACGCCGTAGAGCAGGCCGTTGATGGCCGGCACGTCGGAGTGGGCTACCGACAGATAGGCGAGCAACAGGAGCACGAAGATCGAAGGTATGACGAAGAAGGCCCCGGCCACCAGCCCGCCCAGGGTGCCGTGCAGCCTCCACCCTATGTAGGTAGCCACTTGCTGCGCCTCAGGACCCGGCAAGAGCATGCAGAAGTTCAGGCTCCTGAGGTACTGCCTCTCCGAGACCCACCGTTTCTTCTCTACCAGCTCACGATGCATGATCGCGAGCTGGCCCGCCGGACCGCCGAAGTTTATGAACCCGAGCTTGACCCAGAACCAGAAGGCTTCCCAGAAACCTACCTTCTTGGCCCTATCCGCCGCCACACCGGCCCCGCCACCCCGCATATTCGACTCTTCCACACCTGGCTCCCATGACCGTCCATTCACAAGAAACGTTGAGTAACCGTGGTCACTCACAGCGCGTATAGTAACCACGGTTACTCAAACGGTCAATGCTCTGAATCTACCTCCCGTCGCAATCTCTCGACGGGATGCCGTATAGGGTAGCGAGCCTACGGGAAGCGATCTGCTACCGCGAGCGAATACCCACGTTGCTGGAGAAGGGTAGCGAAGGAGCTTGACGGAAGAAGCTCGCCCATCTTTCATCGCTGTAGTGGGGTACCTCATATCTTGCACCTGCGTAGCGACTTGAAGAGGGCGCGGAACATGTGCCTCTATGAGAGGCATGAATATAACGATCCGCGCCCACAAGCTAGTCTACGAGTTGCTCAACCTCATGCCAAGTC
>JACCZN010000168.1 GCA_013695915.1 Rubrobacter sp. | reverse complement strand
GACTTGGCATGAGGTTGAGCAACTCGTAGACTAGCTTGTGGGCGCGGATCGTTATATTCATGCCTCTCATAGAGGCACATGTTCCGCGCCCTCTTCAAGTCGCTACGCAGGTGCAAGATATGAGTTTCCCGACCTGGTCGGGCAATTTCTCCCGGGAGAAGCGGAAGCGGGTCGAGAGAGCTAGGAGCTAAACCGTCGGGAGAGCTGCTCTCAACCGGTGTAGCCGCACATCCCCATGCGCGGCGAGTTGACCACGGGGAGCACCATCTCCGGCTCCTCGCAGTCGTGGTCTTCGGCGTGGTCCTCGCAGTAGAAGGGGTTGTCCGTCTCGTACATGCAGAACTGGCAGACCCAGGCGGCGGCCTCCCCGCAGACCTCGCACGCCCAGACCGGGGGCTCGTTACGGCTCAGCAGGCGCAGGGGCTCGCGCCCGAGGCGTCCCTCGCGTTCGTCCACCACGCGCAGCTTCAGTTCGGTGGAGGTGCCGAAGTCGTAGACGTGTTCGAAACGGGTCCCGGAGGACAGGGCGTCGCTGAGCTCGATCTCCATGCTGCGCTCGTCGGGGTCACCGAACGACCCGCCCACAGCTTGTGGCACCATGTAATCTTCCCCTCCGATGTGGAAGGCGCTGAGGTGGCCACAGCACTCCAGCCAGGTCCACCGCAGGAAGTTGTCCAGCTCGTCGAGCGTCGCCCCGGCCTTCATCTCCAGGTCCATCCAGAAGATAGGGGAAAAGGCGTCCTCGACCCTCAGGCGAAAGAGCCGCGTAGCCCTCCCCCGGGAGGGCTCGTGCTCCGCTGGACAGCTCTTGAGGTGGCGCGTCATCCCCGCCTTGCTGGTGCGCTTCCCGCAGAGGGTGCAGGTACCGTATGAGGTGAACCGTGTCATACGGACGATTTTACACCCACTCGCCTACGTTAGGAAAGGTGAATGGCGCTAACGGGTAGAATGAGGTGGGATGGAACCTGCACGCGCCAACGTCGTCGAGCATCTACCGGCCGACCTGACGGCCCTTCTGGAGCGTCTGTCCGGAGGGCTAGAGGAACTGTATGGCGAGCGGTACCGGGGGCTGGTGCTCTATGGCTCCTACGCGCGCGGCGAGGCTGACGAGGGCAGCGACGTGGATCTCCTGCTGCTTCTGGAGGGAGAGGTAAACCCGGCGCACGAGATATTGCGTTCAGAGGAGGTCGAGTGGCCGCTGGTCATGGATACGGATTACGTCGTCTCCCTTTTCCCGGTTAGTACGGAAAGCTACATACACTCCAAACAACCGTTCCTCTTGAACGCGCGTAAGGAGGGTATCCCTCTCTTTTGAGCGAGATAGAAGCCCTGTTTGAAAAAGCCGACAGGTCGTTCTCGGCGGCGGAGCAGTTGCTAACAAGAGGCGACACGGATTTTGCTGTTTCGAGGACCTATTATGGCTACTTTTACGTGGCGGAGGCTCTGCTACTCTCAAAGGGACTCAGCTTCTCGCGTCACAGTCAGGTGATCTCACAGTACGGGTCGCACTTCGCTAAAACGGAGATACTGGACCGGCGATTCCACCGACTCTTTCGCCGGGCTTTCTCCCTGCGCCAGACGGCAGATTACTCGACGGAACCCGCACCCGAGCCCAAGAAAGTCAGCGAGCTGACCGAGGAGGGCAAGGCTTTCCTCCGCGAGGCGCGGAGTTACGTGGAGGAGCGTCCGCCGGGGCAGCGTCCGTGATCCGCACCTCGGGAAAAGCATAGAGACGGTACATCACGGCACCTCCGAGCATCAGCCCGGTCCAGACGGCCGCTCACCATCCAGCTCGTCCACCGCTACCTGAGCGAGGGGTAGGGCGGGCGTGTACCATTCGCCCGGTGGAGTACCCGCCCATCTTCGACGGCCACAACGACGTGCTGCTCAAGCTCCCGCGCGAGGGACGCGGCTTCTTCGAGAAGAGTGCTCGGGGACACCTGGACCTCCCGCGCGCGAAGGAGGGCGGCTTCGGCGGCGGCTTCTTCGCCTGCTACGTCCCGAACCCCGCAGACGAGTACTCTGAGAAAGAGGCGCTGAACGTCACGGGCTCGGGCTACGAGGTCGGGATGGCGCCGCCCCTGGACCCGGCCTACGCCCGCAGGGTTACGGACGCCCTGGCGGAGAGCCTGTTCGGGATCGAGGCGGGGTCCGGAGGACGGTTCAAGGTCGTGCGCACCGCCAACGAGCTGGAGGAGTGCCTGCGGGAAGGCGTGTTCGCCGCCGTGCTGCACCTCGAGGGCGCGGAGAACCTCGGCCCGGACCCGGAGGCGATAGGGGGACTCTACGACGCAGGCCTGCGTTCACTCGGGCTCGTCTGGAGCCGGCCAAACGCCTTCGCGAGCGGCGTGCCGTTCCGCTTCCCTGGATCTCCGGATACCGGACCGGGGCTCACGGAAGCCGGACGGAGCCTCGTGCGCGAGTGCAACCGGCTCGGGGTCATGCTCGACCTCTCACACCTGAACGAGCGAGGGTTCTGGGATGTGGCCGCCCTGACGGAGGCTCCGCTCGTGGCGACGCACTCGAACGCCCACGCCCTCTGCCCCTCGACGCGCAACCTCACCGACCGGCAGCTCGGCGAGATCTGCGACTCGGACGGGATGGTCGGCGTGAACTTCGCCGTCGCCTTTCTGCGCGAAGACGGTCGCAATGAGGCCGACACGCCGCTAGAGGCGGTGGTGCGCCACGTGGACTACCTCGTAGAGCGACTCGGCGTCGACCGCGTGGGCTTCGGCTCGGACTTCGACGGGGCAACGATCCCGCAGGAGATCGGGGACGCCTCCGGCCTGCCGAAGCTGTTGGACGCCCTGCGCGACCGCGGCTACGACGAGGCGTCGCTGCAGAAGATCTCGCACGGAAACTGGCTGCGCGTGCTGAGGGAAACCTGGGGCGAGTAGGGCGGTCGGCACCCAGTCATCAGCGTTCAGCCCGGTGGCCAGCCCAGCCTGCGGCCGCCGAGGACGTGCAGGTGCAGATGGGGTACCGTCTGGTTGGCGTCCTCGCCGTTGTTGAAGACGGTGCGGTACCCGTTCGTAAGGCCCTCGTTGGCTGCGGCCTGTCTCGCTACGGTGAAGAGGTGGCCGATGAGCGGCTCGTCCTGTTCGGTGAGGTCGTCGAGGGAGGGTATCGGTTTGCGGGGCACTACCAGGACGTGTACCGGGGCCTGCGGGTTTATGTCCCGCAGCACGGCGCACCGGTCGTCCTCGTAGAGGATCTCACCGTCTAGCTCGCGGTCCATTATCTTCTGGAAGAGCGTCTTCTCTGTCATAACCCGGTAGAGTAGAGGTTCCGCCACCGGGCTTCAACAGGCGCGTGGCTAGCGGACGAAGTCCGTCTCCGCCTCCAGGCGCTTTACGTAGCTCGCTATGAGGCGGGCGCAGTCCTCGAGGTCCTGCAGCTCGACGGTCTCGTTGACGGAGTGCATGTAGCGGGTCGGGACGGAGACGAGACCGGTGGCGATGCCGGCGCGCTGAAACTGCACGGCGTCGGCGTCGGTGCCGGTGGAGCGGCTGTCGGCCTCCAGCGTGTACGCCATCCCCTCTGTTTCGGCCGTCTCTACGAGCCCGTCGGAGACCAGCGGGCTCAGGGTGGAGGCCCGGGTTATGACCGGACCGCTGCCCAAAGCATGGTCGCCGTGCTCGTTCTTGGAGACGCCGGAGGTGTCGGTGGCGTGGGTGACGTCCACAGCGATGGCGGCGTGGGGGTCGAGGGAGAACGCGGAGGCCCGGACGCCGTAGAGCCCTATCTCCTCCTGCACGTTGGCGACGGCGGTGACCTCGGCGGAGATGCCGCTCTCCTCGGAGAGGAGCCTCAGGGCTTCCAGTACCACGAAGGCCCCGGTCCGGTTGTCCAGGGAGCGCGAGGCGAGGCGCCCGTTCGGTAGCTCCAGGTAGTCCTGGTCTATGACCGCCACGTCCCCCACCCGGACCCTCTCACGCGCCTCGTCGCCGCTTTTGGCCCCGATGTCGATCCAGAGTCCCTTTATCTCCGAGGCCTTCTTGCGCTCCTCGGCCTCCATGAGGTGTATGGCCTTCTTGCCGATTACGCCCCGGACCTCGCCGCCGGCGGTCTTGAATATGACCCGCTGCCCGACGAGGACCTGCGGGTCCCAGCCGCCGACGCCCTTGAACCGTACAAAGCCGTCACCGTCTACGTGGGTGACGATCAGGCCGATCTCGTCCACGTGCCCGGAGAGCATGACCCTGGGCGTTCCGCCGGCGTTGAGCGTGGCGAACGAGTTGCCCATCCGGTCCCCCCGGACCTCGCCGAGCCTGCCGGCCTCCTCGCGCCAGACCCGGGCCGCATCCTCCTCCCGGCCGCTGGGCCCCGGCGTCGAGAGCAGGTCTTTCAGGAAACGGAGCGATTCATCTCTCATCCTACGGTGGTCCTTCCGATGTCGGCGGGGTCTCTGGACCCGCGAGGTTACGTCAAACGGCCCGGGCATGCCCCGTGGTTGCGGGTAACACCCGGCGTTTCTAGGTTACTAGGCGGCGGTCCACGGCGAGCGGGGACTTGAGGCCTTCGTCCTCCAGGAACGCCTCCTGAGCCTCATCGAAGAGCTCACCGGGCACGCTCACCAGCACGAGCGCGACGCCGTGGGGGAAGCTCTCCTCCCAGTCCCCGGCGAGGCTGTCCGGCACCGCCATGCGCAGGAGCTTCTTCTCCAGCTGCGGCTGGCGGTAGTAGAGCAGTATCCCGACTACCGCCGCCACGGTCATGACCGCCTGGACCACGATGCCGGTCGGGAGGTGAACCGCGCCCATGAGGAGGGTCGTGGCCGAGACCGCGAGGTAGACGCTCGCGAACTCGAACCACTGCAGCCGCGAGAGCCCGCTCTCCGCCCGCCGCACGTTGGCGTCGGGCAGGGCGACGCGCACCAGCCGCTCGTCCTTTCTGCGGACAAAGACAACCGGCGAGTCTATCTCGGGCTTGAGGCTCCAGAGCCGCTCGTCGAGCGCCTTCAGGGACCGCAGGTCTGGGACGATGGCTCCGATGGTGTAGTAGCGCGGTATGCTCATCTCCCGTTTCTACCGTAGCTCCGGCAGGGTTCGGGTAACCAGCTTCACTACCGGGCTCAAGAGAACACCCCGGGCCCCAGAAGAAGCCCAACCGTGGCGCAGCCTATCAGGACGCCCGCGAGCACGTCCGAAGGGTAGTGGACGCCCAGGTAGACCCTGGACACCACCACCAGGACACCCACCGCCAGGAAGAGCGGCCAGAGCGCCGGGTAGACCAGGGAGAGGGTCAGGGCACCGGAGCCGGCGGTCGCCGAGTGGCCGGAAGGGAAGGAGCTAGAGCTCGGCGTCTTTATGAGCGGCGCTATGCCCGTGTCGGACACGAAGGGCCGGGCACGGTTGAAGAGGTACTTCGACCCCTCCGCCAGAAGCCAGGAGAGCGCTATACCCGCCCAGGGAAACAGCAGGTTGACGGGGTCGAGGCCGGTAAAGAGGAACGCCACCCCGGCAAAGAACCCCCACAGAGCCCCGGCGGTACCCGCCACGGTAAAGCCCCGCATCACCCGCGTCAGGGGCGCCCACTTTATATCGAAGAGCGCCCGGAAGAGCACAACGTCCAGCTTGTAGGCTCTCTTCCCGAAGCTGCTCAAGACCCTTCTCTCTCCTATGATGACTACGGCGATTGGATATTCTACATGCTCTCCGGCCTCCGGGAGCTTATCTCTCCGAGGAGCCCCTGTCCCTGGAAAGAGCTGCACCCGACCCTACGATGATGAAGCCCGGAGGAGTTTGAAGGCGGCGGCCTGCCCGGCGAAGCTCCGGCCCCGGAGCGCCGCTGTCTGCGGGGTTTCTAAAGTAGAATGGACCCGGCAGATACCAGAGAGGAGAGGTCTTATGAACCGGGAGATTATCGAGAAGGCCGTGGAAGAGGCCCGCAACGGGGAGTCGAAGTTGATGATCTCGGACCGCCGGGACACGTTCACCATAGAACACGACGACCTGGCGGAGCTCGAGCTCTCCGACGAGCACCTGCAGGTAAAGATGGAGGAGGGTAAGTCCACCGTGTACGTGGAGTACGACTCTATCCACAAGCTGGTCGTCGAGAGGGACCGCTCCGCCAGCTCCTCCCACCGGGCCGGGTTCGGAGCGACCAGAGGCTAGGGGCCAGGAGAGCCCGCCTCCCGCACCTCGACATCCTCCGGGCCGCCGCGCCCGACGACGGCGGCCCGGCAGAGCCCGAGGAAGAGGCCCGTCTCAAGCGCCCCGGGGATGCGTTTCATCTCGGCCTCGAGAACCCGGGGGGCGTCTATCCGGGAGAAGTAGCAGTCCACCGTGTAATGCCCACCGTCCGTCGGCCGGGGCTCCGACCCAGGTCCTTCCGGGGGTTCCCGCCGTAGCTCCGCCTCGCAGCCGAGGGAGGCCAGGGCCTCCACGGTGCTCTCCCAGCCGAAGGGGTCGACCTCCACCGGCACGGAGCCCTTCCCGAGAGGGTCGACGAGTTTGGACTCGTCGGCTATGACCACCATCACGCCCCCGGCGGCGGCTACTATCTTCTCCCGCAGGAGCGCGCCGCCGCGGCCTTTTATGAGGTTCAGGTACGGGTCTATCTCGTCGGCACCGTCCAGGGTGAGGTCGGGTCTGGCCTGCGCGAGGGTGACGAGCGGGACGCCCGCCTCCCCGGCCTGTGCCGTGGTCTGCGTCGAGGTCGCGACACCCCGCACCTCCCGCAGCTCCCCGGAGGAGAGCAGCGCCCCGATCCTCCTTATCGCCCAGTAGGCCGTGGAACCCGTGCCGAGCCCGACGACCATCCCGGGCTCGACGTACTCCTCCACGGCCCTCTCGGCGGCGGCCCGTTTCATAACGTCGGGATCAGGCTTCCCCACCCCGCCTCCCCTCGTATCCCCGTCTCTCCGCGGCAGCTATCCGCCGACCTTACGACTCCTCGGGCCTGGAGCCGAGGAGTACCTCCACCGGCCGGGGCTCCTCATCGGGGCTCGCCACGGTGAGCTCCACGGTGTCGCCGGGCTCCAGGGAGTTGACGACGGAGATCACGTCGTCCGCTCCGGAGACCCGGTCGCCGTCGACCTCGGTTATCACGTCGCCGCGGGGCACCGGGAGCTCCTCGACCTCCTCGACCTCCCCGCCACTTATGCCGGCCTCGTCCGCCGGGCCGTCCTCTGTGACGTCGGCCACGATGGCCCCGTTCTCCGGCAGGCCGTGACGTTCGGAGAGCTCCTCCGGGGAGAGCCCGGAGAAGGTCGCTATCTCCTCCACGCCGACCTCGAACATCTGTACCCCGATGTAGCCGTGGTCCACCTCTCCGGTGGTTATGAGCTGCTCGACCACGCCCTTGACCGTGTTGATCGGGACCGCGAACCCGACCCCCTGGAAGCTGCCGGTCTGGGACTGTATCTGGGAGTTCACCCCTATGACGGTACCGCGGGCGTCCAGCAAGGGACCGCCGGAGCTGCCCGGGTTGATCGCGGCGTCCGTCTGGACGGCGTTGTTTATGGTGTAGTTGTTCGGGGCCTTTATCGGGCGTTCGAGGCCGCTCACGATGCCGGTCGTGGCGCTGGTCCCGACGTTCAACGGGTTGCCGATGGCTATTACCGGCTCCCCGACCCGCACGGAGTCCGAGTCGCCGAGCGTGAGGGGCTGCAGAGCGTCTTCCGGGGCATCGGCCCTGAGGATCGCGATGTCCGTCGAGGGGTCCTCGCCTATCACCTCGGCCGTCCGGCGCTCGCCGTCGGAGAACCTGACGGAGACGCTGCCGGCACCGTCCACGACGTGCTGGTTGGTCACTATGTGGCCGTTCTCGTCCAGGACGAAGCCGGACCCGCCACCGGGACCCTGCTCGGAGGAGACGTCCACGCTGACAACCCCGGGACCGTCCCTGGTGTACACCTCCTCCACGGTTGGGCCTTCCAGGGAGCCGCCCGCCGCGCCCTCCACGTCCTCTCCCGCTTCCCCGGTGGGCGCGGGGGACTCGTTTATGTTCACGTCTCCAACGTCCTCTCCCACGAAAGACATGCCGGCGAAGATGAAGAGCGCCGTGACGAGGCCTCCTACCACGGCCGCGATGAGGGCTGTGAGTGCGGTCTTCAGAAGGCTCCCTTCTCCGGTGACCGGCACATTATACCTGCCGGGTCTGGACGTTGACGCCGTCGAGCTTCCACTGTCCGTCCTCCTGGACGAGGATCCAACTCCCCGCGTTCAACTCGGTGCGGTCCGTGTGTACGGCCCGGGTCTCCCCCGTGACCTCCGCCGTACCGCCCGAGACGGTCGCCTGCGGCCCCTGGACGAAGCTTATGCGCTCCAGGGTGTCGAAGGTGGCGGCCCAGTTCTCCGGCGAGCCGGCCACCTCACTCTGGAACCGGCTGGAGAGCAGACCGTACGAGCTCTCGTAGTCTCCGGCGGCGGCCGCCCGGTAGACCTCCTCCACGGTCCTCTCGGCGTCGCCTTCGGAGAGCTCCTCGCCGGAGGGACTTCCGGAACCCTCACCACCGTCGCTGGAGTCCTCCGGCGGGGTCACCGGCGCGGGGTCCGGCTCCTGCGCAGGTTCCTCGCTCTCGCCGGGATCCGGTTGTCCGGGCGAGGGGTCTGCGTCTTCCGGTACTTCCGGCTCCTCTACCCCGGCGGCCGGAGCCTCGTTCTCCGGCGGCTCCTGCCCCTGAGGCTCCTGTTCCGGTGGCGCCTCAGGAGCGGACTCTGGCGTCGGCTGGGCGGCCTCCGGTGGCTCGGGCTCTGCTGCGGGAGCGCCTGCGGGCTCTGGGGGTTGACCTCCGCCCTGGGGCGCCTCGTCGCTCTCTAGCAGCGCAAAGACCCCGCCGGCGAACAGGATGGCCACGGCCAGCGCGGCCATCACGACCCGGAACGGCCGGTGTCTGCGCCGCGTTCGGCCCGCCTTCCTTCCCGCCGTGCTCCACGCGGGTCCTCCGGCCGCCGGAGACCGGCGTGCCCCGGCTGCCGCAGCAGCACCGGCCGCGGCCTGTGTAGTCCCGGTCCGGTCGGCACCTCTCGCGGCGAGCTCCGAGAGCCGTTCCCTGACGGCTGAAGCGTCCGGGCGGTCGCCGGGGTCTTTGGCGAGGCAGTCGAGGATGAGGCGGCCGAGCCCTCTGCCGGGAGCGTCCGCGGCGAGGTGCTCCGGGAGAGCGGGCGGCTTGTTGACGTGCTGGTTGGCAACCTCGAGCGGGCTCCCCGAGAAGGGCGGCTCCCCGGCGGCTGCCTGGTAGAGCGTGGCCCCGAGGGAGTACACGTCGCTCTTCGGGGTCACCTCCTCCCCGCGGAGTTGCTCGGGCGCCGAGTACAGTGCCGTACCCAGGTAGTCGCCGGACCGGGTGACCCCGGCGGAGTCGAGCGCCCGGGCGATGCCGAAATCGGTGAGCTTGCAGCGCCCGTAACCGTCGAGCAGGATGTTGTGCGGCTTTATGTCCCGGTGGATCACGCCCTTCTCGTGGGCGTGGCCGAGGCCGCTCGCGGCCTCGGCCCCCAGCCTCGCTAGCTCGGCCGCGGGGAGGTAGCCCCTCTGGTCTATGAGCTGCTTGAGGTCCCCGCCGGGCACGTACTCCATGACGATATACGAGGCCGTGCGATCTTCGAGCTCTCCCTCCCCCGCGTCGTAGACCTGCACGACGTTCGGGTGCGAGAGCCTGGCCGCCGTCCGGCCCTCCCGCCGGAAGCGCTCCCCGATATCGGTCTCCCCGAAGCCGGACTTCAGGACCTTGACCGCTACGGGACGGTCCAGCACCTCGTCCGTGCCGAGGTACACGGTCGCCATCCCCCCGGAACCTACCTGACATTCGAGCGTAAACCTTTGAGCGAGCCTGGACATACCCGTGATTATAGAGCCTCCCGGGAGCCCGTTGCGCCCGGCGCCGGGCTCCTCTCTACCGATACCCCGAGGCTATATGACCTCGCGGCCCATCGCGCTCGCGAAGGGCCGCAGGATGCCCTTGAGGCCATGAAGCGCCTCCGCCGGGAGCGCCTGCTCCCCGTCGCAGAGGGCCTCCTGGGGATCGTGGTGGCTCTCCACCATGAGGCCGTCGGCCTCCGCGGCGACGCTCGCCTTGGAGAGCGGCACCACGAGGTCCCGACGCCCGGCCGCGTGGGAAGGGTCTACGATCACGGGCAGGTCTGTCAGGCGCTTGGCCACGATCACCGCCGAGAGGTCCAGGGTGAAGCGCGTGCTCGACTCGAAGGTGCGGATGCCCCGCTCGCAGAGGACCACGTTGTCCCCGCCCGAGCTCGTTATGTACTCCGCCGCCTGGAGCCACTCCTCCACCGTCGAGGAGAGGCCGCGCTTGAGGACCGCGCCGTGCCGGGTCCCCGCGATGGCCGCCCCGACCCGCTTCAAGAGGGAGAAGTTCGCCATGTTGCGGGCCCCGATCTGCAGCACGTCGGCGTGCTCCATGACGAGCTCTATGTCGTAGGGGTCCATGACCTCGCTCACGACCTTCAGGCCGAACTCCCCGGCTACCTCGGAGAGTATCTTCAGGCCCTCTTCGCCGAGGCCCTGGAAGGAGTACGGGGAGGTACGGGGTTTGAAGGCGCCGCCGCGGACGTACTCGAAACCCGCCTTCTTGACCGCCTCTGCCGAGGCGTAGAACTGTTCGTAGCTCTCCACCGTGCAGGGGCCGGCCACGACCCGGAAGGAGTTCGGCCGGATCATGCCGTTCCCGGTCTTTACGTCCGTCTTTACCCCGCTCGCGGCGGTAGTGCTCGCTGAAACGTCCATCTACTCTGAAAACTCCCCGCGTTGTATCTCCAAATCCCGGATGCGGTGCAGGATCAGCTCGAAGATGTCGCGCATCGAGGAGTCGTATATAGGACCGGGGTTCTCCTCGGCGACCTTGCGCAGGATCTCCTCCTCCCGCTTGGGGTCGAAGAGCGCGATGCCCGCCTCCTGCTTGTAGGCCCCGAGCTCCTGCACGATCTGGGCCCGCTCGTTGAGCGCCCGCAGAAGCTCCCGGTCTACCTCGTCTACCCTGTCTCTCAGAGACTGTATCCTGTGCTCTACTTCCGGGTTCTCCACAATGCAGCGATTCTATATGTGCCGGGCACAGAAGGCAAACCGCACCGGCTACGCGCAGGGTCCCGTTGAAAGCCCCCGGAAAGAGGAATAGGCTACCGATAGCGGCCGGCCACCGAACGTCAAAGGAGCGCCCCACGGTGAAGTTCAGACCAGAGCTCGACTCGCTGAGCCCCTACAAGCCTCCGAGGGGCACGCAGGAGGCCGCCGCGGAGAAGGGCTCCGGCAGCGCGGAGAGCACCGCAGAGTACGTGAAGCTCACCTCCAACGAGCTCTCCTTCGGCCCCCTGCCGGAGGCCGAGACGGCCCTCAAGGAGGCCCTGCCCCGAGCCAACCGCTACCCGGACCGCTACGCCGGGCTGCTGCGCGGGGAGGTCGTCGCCGCGAACCCGGGCGCCGCGCCGGGCAACGTGCTGGTCGGGAACGGCTCCAGCGAGGTGCTCCTGAACCTGCTCCAGCTCGTGGAGAATCCGGGCGAGGTGGTCTTCCCCTGGCCCTCCTTCGGGCTCTACGGCTCCATCTGCACCGTCCTCGGGCTCCGGGCCAAACAGGTGCCGCTCACGGAGCGGCACGAGATCAAACCCGAAGCCCTCCTCTCCGCCGTGACCGCCGACACCCGGGCCGTAATACTCTGCAACCCGAACAACCCCACGGGAACCTACCTCACCCTGGAGGCGGTGCGGGACTTTGCGGAGGCGCTGCCGGAGAGCGTGCTCCTGATCCTCGACGAGGCCTACCATGAGTTCGTCTCCGACGAGGCCTACCGGGGCTCGGAAGCCCTGGCGTTCGAGCGGCCGAACGTCGCCGCCGTGCGTACCTTCTCCAAGGCTCACGGCCTCGCGGGGCTCAGGGTCGGCTACGGCCTCGCGCCGCCGGAGGTAGCCGACTACGCCGAGCGGGTCCGGTTCCCGTTCTCCGTGAACCTCGCCGCGCAGGCCGCGGCGGCGGCCTCGATGCGGGAGCGAGAGCAGATCAGGGGCCGCGCGGAGTTCGTGATCCGGGAGCGCGACCGGTTGCAGGAGGCTTTCGAGTCCGCAGGGCTCGACTACATACCCTCCCAGGGGAACTTCGTGATGGTCGAGACCGGCCCCGAGACCTTCGAGAGGGCCGGTGTGCTCGTGCGGGAAGGTGAGGCGCTCGGCTACCCGGTCGGCTGGAGCCGGGTCACGGTCGGGAACTCGGAGGAGAACGACCGCATCGCGGGGGCGCTCCCCGCGGCATGAGCCGTACTTTGGGTATAGTCGGGGTCGGGCTCGTCGGGGGCTCGACCGGCCTCGCGGCCCGCCGGGCAGGCTGGGAGGTCGTCGGTGTGGACGGGCCGGAGGTGCTCGAGGAGGCCCTTGAGAGCAGGGCCGTAGACCGCGCCTCCACCCTCAAGGAGGTCCGCGGCGCCGACCTCCTCGTGCTCGCCACCCCCATCTCCGAAGTCCGCCAGTTGCTCGGGGACCTCTCGCCCACGGAGGCCCTCGTCACCGACGCGGCGAGCGCCAAGCTCGCCATAGTAAGGGAGGCCGAGAGGCTGGACCTGCGCTTCGTCGGGGGGCACCCGATGGCCGGGAGCCAGCTCGCCGGGGTCGCCAACGCCCGCGAGGACCTCTTCCGCGGCGCCCGCTACTTCCTGACCCCGACCGGCGAGACCGACCCGGAGGACTACCGGGAGGTAGCGGGCTTCATCCGCGAGCTCGGCGCCACGCCGACCGCCGTGGACCCGGAGAAGCACGACCTCCTCATGGCGACCCTCTCGCACCTGCCGCACCTGATGGCCGTGGCGCTCCTGAAGGTCGCCTCCGACATCTCGCCCGAGGCGCTCTCATTCGCCGGTCCCTCCTTCCGGGACCTGACGCGGGTCGGGGCCTCGAACCCCGCGCTGTGGGCCGACATCCTGGCGGAGAACTCCCCCGCCCTCGGCGAGGCCCTGGGCGCTTTCGCGGGCTCCATGGCGCAGATAGGGACCGAGATCTCGAACCGCCAAAGCATAGAGCGCCGCTTCCTCGAGGCCCGCAAGGCCTACGACGACCTCGGGGGCATCCTCATAGAGAGCAGCGGCCACAACGCGGA
>JACCZN010000315.1 GCA_013695915.1 Rubrobacter sp. | reverse complement strand
TGGCGGCCGGGTTCACGTTCCACAGCAGGAAGCCCGCAAACGCCCCCGCGAGGGCCGGGAGGAGCCCACCAGCCAGGGCGCCGCCCGCCAGAGCGCCGACGAAGAGCGCGCTCACCAGCGCGGTGCCTCCGGCGATGCCGTCTATGCCGTCCATGAAGTTGAAGGCGTTGGAGAGCGCCACGATCCACAAGACCCCCACCGCGGCGGCCGCGAGCCCCAGGAGCCCGGGGGCCTCCGCGACCAGCGGCGGCGGGAACAGGTACACGAGGCCCGCGGCGAGCAGCACCTGCCCCCCCGCCCGCAGGCGCGGGGGCAAGTCACCGAGGTCGTCCGCGAGACCGACGAGGCCGACGAGCGTGGCTGCCGCGAGCAGCGGCCAGGCCGGCGGCCAGAGGCCGGGACCGGCGGCGAAGAGGAGCACCCCGCACCAGGTGCCGAGGATTATGGCCAGGCCGCCGAGGCGGGGCGTCGGTACCTCGTGCGAGCTGCGGAGGTTCGGCATGTCGAGCATGTCCCGCCCGACCGCGAACCTCACCAGGAGCGGCACCAGGGCGGCCGCCACCAGGAACGCCACCCCTCCCGAGACGGCGCCGCTCAAGACCTCACCATCCCAAGTTCCCGGAGCCGGGCGACCTCCAGCACGATACCCTCCTCGAACGGCCGGGGCTCGTAGCCCAGCTCGCGGCAGGCCTTCTCGTGGGGATAGGCCTTGTCCTCCCTCAGGCGCAGGACCTGCTCGGAGGCGACCGGCAGGGGTATCCGGACAGCCTCCGCGAGCCGCAGGGCGCGGCGCACCGGCTCCAGCGGCACTCGCAAGAGGCGCGGACTCCGCCCGAGGGCCGCCGCGGCGGTCCGGACGAGTTCGGCGTAGGTCAGGGGCTCGGCACCCGGGAGATCGTAGGTCTCACCTACGGCCTCCGGCCTCGTCAGGGCCTCTAGCGTGCCCCGCGCCAGGTCCTCGTAGTAGACCGGCTGCCAGAGGTTCTCCCCGGAGCCGAAGACGGGAAAGACGGGCGAGCGGTCCAGAAAGCGGAGCAGGCGGTGCAGGTTCTTGTCCAGCTCGGAACCGTAGATCATCGCCGGACGGACCACCGTCCAGGAGAGCCCGCTCCCCCGCACCACCGTCTCGGCGTCGAGCTTGGGCCCCGAGCGCGCGGGGTAGGAGGAGTGGGCGCTCGTGCTGCTGACCGCTACCAGGCGCTCCACCCCCGCGCTCCGCAGCGCCTCCGTTACCTGCGCCGCGTACTCTATGCCCGCGGTGTGCAGCATCGCATCCATGCCCCGCAGAGCTTCCGACAGAGATCCCGCATCACCGGCATCTCCGTGGGCCACCTCGACCAGCCGGTCCAGGCGGGAGGCGTTCGGGCTCTCCGGCCGCAGCAGGCACCGGACCTCGTGCCCCTCCCGGACCATCAGCCGCACCAGCGCTCCGCCGAGAAGACCGGTCGCTCCGGTGAGCAGCACCTTCACGAGCCGCTACCAGACATCTCGACTTCCCGTAACAACGCCTACCGGAGAACCTCGGCCGGGTATCGGGAAGGACCGTGAGCTACAGATCATCCACCACAGGAAGGCGTGCGTGTCGAGAAGGACCCTCACCGCTCGAAGGCTTCCAGCACCTCCCCGGGCAGTGGAGAGTCGAAATCGTCGGCTATCTCGACCTGACCCTTCGCGCTTCCCGGACGGCGCCGCCCCGGGCTCTCGCGAACGGCGACGAGCCGAGCGACCGGCTTCCCGGCCCTCGCGATGATTATCTCCTCGCCCTGAGACGCCCGGTCCAACAACCGGGACAGGTGGGTCTTCGCCTCGTGGATGTTTACGGTCGAAGCCATCTATACGGTTGAACCTCCTACACTCTGGCCGGATTCTAGGCCAGGTCTTTGGCTAAGTCCACCAGTAGACTTCCACGTCGGCCCGCTCGTTGCCGCCGGGCAGTGATCCTACGCCAGAAAAAGTCCCGCCCAGAAGACCGAGGGTAGCGTCACAGTGAACCGTGCTCAAGCTGCACGCTTGGCTTCCTACCCCGTCACCTGGGGTAACTCGGCGGGCGGTACGGCAAAGGCCAACGGCTCCTCCATCGCCCAGCGATGATCCTTGATCCTAGCAGCCATCGCCGGGGTACGCTCCTCTGCGAGACAGCAGTGCGTCCCAGACCTCGCCACGAACCACCCGGCGTACGTGTACAGCGAAAGCCGCAGAAAGCCCCACGCGGGGCCGGGCGGCCTAGTAGCATGAAAGGAATGAAAGAAGGACGCTCAGGGAAAGGGAGAAAGGATGCCGTACATAACCGCCGAGGACGGCGTGCCGATCTACTACACTGACCAGGGCCAGGGAGACCCTATCTTCCTGATCCACGGCTGGACGATGAACCACAAATTCTTCGGGCGCAACATCCCCGAGCTCTCCCGGACCCACCGGGTCGTCACCATGGACATCCGGGGCCACGGCCACTCCGGCAAGCAGGAGCTGAACATGAGCCTTCGCCAAGCCGCCAAGGACGCCCGGGCGGTCATCGAGTACCTCGGTCTCGACCGGGTCACCGTGGCGGGCTGGTCGATGGGCACCTCCCTCATCCACCACTACTTCGATCTGTTCGGCGGCGAGAAGCTCAAGGGGGCCGTCTTCATCGACATGACTCCTCGCCTGGTGAACGATGGCGGCTGGGAGCATGGCGTCTTCGGCACCCTCGACTACGCGGCGGCCTACGCCCTGGAGAGGGACATCCTCGAAGACCGGCTCGCCGTCGAAGGGGCGTTCATCCCGGCCTGCTTTAAGGACGGGGAGGCCCCGGACGAGGAGACGACGGAGTGGTGGATCAGCGAGTCCATGCTCACGCCGACGGGCGTGATGGTCGCCTTCTGGACGTCGATGGTGGCTCACGACTGGCGCGAGCAGCTACCGCGGACCCCGGTGCCGGTCCTATTGTGTTACGGCTCCCGTAGCGCCCTTTACCCGACCGATATCGGAGACTACCTCGACGGGCAGATCCCGGAGAGCAAGTTGGTGATCTTCGAGAAGAGCGGGCATTCGCCGTTCTGGGAGGAGCCGGAGAAGTTCAATCGGGAGGTCGCCCGCTTCGCCGGCTGAACCGGCGCCGGTCGTCAAGACATCGAACCTCCCCGATCCTTTCCTCCAGAGAAAGGTGCTGAAGAAGCACAAGGAAACGCGCCGAGTCTGCCGGGGTCAGACGCTCCCGACGCTCGCCCACGGCCGGCACGTTGGCGACTTCGAGGCCCCAGATCCCCGGCACCACCGCGCCGTCCTTCTCAAGGGCATCCAGTACGGCATCCGCGTAGTCATCAGCCTCATCCTCGAACGCCCAGGCCAGAGTTACCGAAGCGTCCAGCACGAAGGCGCTCAGAGACGCCGGCCTTCCTCCACCATGCGGCGCAACTCGACATTCCCGAGCCTCCGCCCCGCGCGGAACTCGCGCAACTCCCGGATCACCTCTCCGGCAGGCCTCCGGTCTTCCGCCGGGCCAAGCACCGCCACCGGCCTCCCGTGCCGGGTCAGCGTGATCCTCTCGCCCCGCTCCAC
>JACCZN010000310.1 GCA_013695915.1 Rubrobacter sp. | reverse complement strand
CAAGAGGCGCTCACCCGGGCGCTTGGACCCTACTGGGAAGACCCCGCTCGTCTCAAACAGCTCACCGGTTACCCTTGGTGGGTGGAAGCCGTGGAGACATTGTGACATCAATAGCCCGGAACGGCATCAGAAGGCAAGGACTACGTTGAGCTTCCCTACCCTCCCGGTCCGACGCTGGGGGTAGGTTGGAGACGGGCCCGGAAGAAGTCCACGAAGACACGCATCACGGCGAGTGCGGGGACCGCGAAGATCACGCCCGCGAGCCCCGCTATCTGGCCGCCGGCGATCACGGCCAAGAGCACGACGATCGGGTGTACTAGCAGGGCCCGGCCCTGTATCCGGGGGGTCAGCAGGTTGCTCTCTAGCTGCTGAATCAGGATGTAGACGAGCAGGGCCAGGAAGCCCGTAGTCGGGGACTCGAAGAACGCCAGGATCACGGCCGGTATAGCGCCGAGGAACGCCCCGAGGTACGGTATGATCGCCGTCACCGAGACCCACGCCCCGAGGAGCGGCGCGTAGGGCACGCCGAGCGCCCAGAAAGCGATGCCGGCGAGCACGCCCTGTATGGTGATCACGAACGCCAGCCCGCCCAGGTAGCGTGAGAGCGAGACCCCGAACGACTCCCAGAGCTCGCGGGCGTCCCACCGGTAGCGCCTCGGAGCCGTCTTGAGGTAGAAGGCCTTTACCTTCCTCACGTCCACGAGCAGGTATGCCGCCACGAAGATCACACCGAACAGCAGTATCGCCGCGCTGACGACCCCGGAGATAAAGCCGACGAGCCCGCTCAGGAGACCCTCGGCCAGCGTCTGGATGCGGTCGAAGAGGTCCTCGCCGAACCGGGCTGCGATGGCCTCCGGAGTGTCCGGCAGGAGGTCGAGGTCTCCGAGGGGCTGCAGCAGGTCTTGCGAGAGCCGGATCAGGGACCGCGCGATAACCGGGGTTATGGCTATGAGCTCGCTGAGTTGCTCTATGAGGAGCGGCACGAGAAAGACCAGCGCGAGCACGAGAGCCCCGACCAGCGAGAGGAACGTCGCCAGGATCGCGAGCCCCCGCGGCATCCAGCGCGAGAGCGCCCGCACCGGGAAAGAGAGGACTATCGCGAGACCCGTCCCCCCGAGCGCCACGACCAGCACCCCCGGGGCAGCGTAGAGCGCGAGCGCCAGGACCGCCAGTACAACAAACGAGACGATGGCGATGCCGCGCGGCGAGACCGGTATCGGGGTCGGCCTCCTCGGCGGCCCCCCGTTGCCCCGCCGGAGCCCCCGCGGACGTGCCCTCTCACGGATCTCCTGCTCCGACCTCATTAGCCCCTAGCCTCTCCGAGCACTAAGGGAGATTCTACTCCAGAGAGGGAGCCCGCATCAGGGCTGCCACGGTACCCTCACAGCTCCACGATGCCGAGCGCCAGGAGCGTCGCGATGAGCAGGGGCTGGTGTACCAGATATATGAACAGCGAGTAGCGTCCGAGAAAAGCCAGCGGCCTCGCTGCCTGGGAGTCATCTTTCACCACACCGGCGCCTTCCGGTCTCGCCCGCAGGGCGTTACCTGCGGCGAGCCCGAGGAGCACTACGCCGAACCACGGCAGGAGTGGCCGGTAGTCCGGCATGAAGAGGCCTTCCGGCACCACGCCGAAGGGCAGGAGCAGGGCGCCGAAGCCGTCCGCGGTCAGGCCCATAGACTGTACATAGGCTCCGGCGCCCAGCAAGAGGAGCCCGAGCACCGCGTTCGCGTAGCCGAGCCGCAGGAAAGGATACGCGAGGATTATGGAGGCCCCGATCAGGTGCAGTATCCCGAAGACTATGAGGCCCATCCCGAGCGCCCAGCTCACCAGGGTTATGAGCATCCCGTAGAGGAGTATCCTCGCCCCCCGCCCCAGGTACTTCCGGTACAGCCCCCTACGCCCCTCCCCCCACCTCCGGAAGCTCAGGGAGAGCGAGAGCCCGACCAGGAACACGAAGAGCGCCGCCGTCGTGTCCGCGAACAACCCCCAGAACCCCGAGGTCGATTCCAGACCATAGCCACCGAAGGTGTCGAGGTCGTAGACGAGATGGTAGAGGACCATCATCAGGAGAGCCACGCCTCGGGCCGCGTCCACCCAGAGGAGCCTCCCGGAGTCCGTCCGGGAAGGGGCGTTCACCGCCTCACCTCCCACAACACCCCCGAGCTTCTTCTCCACCAACCTCGCTCCTCCGTCGCCTACGGGAATGATATTAGGCGGGCTCCCCGGACGCGTCGAGCCCACGGCCATCCGGGCAAGTAAAGGAGTTTACGTTCTCGAAGGAAGCATAAAAGAGCGGCTGCCCAGGATGTACGAGCAGTTCATGCGGTTCGGCGTGCACATTACCCGGGAGCCCATGAAGGTCTCCCCCCCCACCGCCCACTACGCCATGAGCGGGGTGAGGATAGACTTCGACACCGGCCGGCCGTCGAGGGGCTCTACGCCATCTGCGAGGCCACTGCCGGGGTCCACGGCGCGAACCGGCTCGGCAGCAACTCCCTGGCCGAGACCGTGGTCCTCGGCAAGGTGCTCGGGTACCATCTCGTGGAGACCCTCGGTGAAACGCCGGAGCCCGGGCCGAACGAGGAGGCCGCGGCTGAGCACTTCGCCGGGCTCGACGCCCTCGGCCCGGGACGGCGAGGACGAATAGAGGCTCCCTGGCTCCGCCCCCGGCCGGAGCGGCGGGCGGCGGTGCTAAACTTGCGGGACAGGATGGAGGATCACGAGCGGAGAGGTATATGCTAGAGAAGCCGGGCATCGGGGGTAAGACCCGCCGCGGGAGCAAGACCCGCACGAGGATCAGGGTCGTGGAGGACGGCAAGGTCCGGCGGCGTCCGGACACCCTGGCGACGGAAGAGCCGATGGAGACCCGGCTGGTAACCGGCGGCTCGACGCAGACGGTAGCCGTCACCATGCGCACGCCGGGTGCTGACTTCGAGCTTGCGGCGGGCTTCCTCTACGGCGAGGGCATAGTCACCTCCACCGAGGACATAAAGAGGATCAGCTACTGCGTGGACCCGGAGGTCGACGCCGAGCAGCAGTACAACATCGTCAACGTGGAGCTTCGCGGGGGGCGGGACTACGACCTCCGCTCTCTGGACCGCCACTTCTACACAACGAGCGCCTGCGGCGTCTGCGGCAAGGCCAGCCTGGAGCAACTGGAGCTTCGCGGGTGCCCCGTGATCCCACCCGGCCCAGAAGTCTCGGCGCAGACGATCTACTCCTTACCGGAGAAGCTCCGGGAGGCACAAGGGCTCTTCGACTCCACCGGCGGCCTTCACGCGGCGGCGCTCTTCGACGTGGAAGGCGGGTTGGTCACGCTCCGGGAGGACGTGGGCCGTCACAACGCCACCGACAAGCTCGTCGGATGGGCGCTGCTCGAAGGAAAGCTGCCTCTAAACGAGCACATCGTCATGGTCAGCGGC
>JACCZN010000287.1 GCA_013695915.1 Rubrobacter sp. | reverse complement strand
AGGCGCTCACCCGGGCGCTTGGACCCTACTGGGAAGACCCCGCTCGTCTCAAACAGCTCACCGGTTACCCTTGGTGGGTGGAAGCCGTGGAGACATTGTGACATCAATAGCCCGGAACGGTATTACCCCTCGATAACCTGCCGAGGCGGCGATCATGTGGTGGAATCGGGGGTCTGGGCGGAGCCGTTATTCCATGTCCAGGTACTTCAAGAACTCCGCTGGCGAGAGCACCACAGGCAGCCCTTCACATTCCAGACCCAGCAGGTGGCGGTCTCCAGAAATTAGCTTCCCGGCACCAGAGGAGAGGGCGAGCACGACCAGGTAGTCATCATCCGGGTCTTCAGTGTACCGTGTGCCGTCCTCAGCCTCGTCCACAAGGACAGCTACGGAGCGCTGGCGCCCCAGATACACCGGCACCGCCTTTTCCGGAAGGTATTGCTGGATCTTACCCCGGAGCAGTACTTCACTCACCTCGGCCAGAAGCCGCTGGGAGACAACTAGCTCGTAGCCTCCCTCTTCGGCGGCTTCCAGGATCCTGGCGGGAGTACCCTTCGGCGAGATCCTGGCGGAGATCAGGGCGTTGGCATCGAGGACGGCCTTTATCTACGGGCCTTCCGCTCGCGCCTCGCGGCACGCAGTTCCTCGTCTGCAAGCTGCAGAGACTCCTCATCGGAGAGGGTCTCTATGCCACGCTCCCGCTGCCAGCGGTCCGCGCCCTCGAAAAGCTCCTTGAGGCTACCAGGCTTTCTCTCTGCCAGGTAGCTTCCGATGGCTTCGTCGAGTAACTCGCGCTCGTTACAGCCCTGCTCCTCTGCCAGCTTCCGGATCTCCTGGAGTAGCCTTTCGTCTATCTCAGCCTGCACACGCCTCACCTCCTGCTCTCATTCTCGCACGCCGGGCGGGTACCCGCGGGGTCTTGCGGCGGGGGCGCTGACCTCCGGTCGGTCAGCCGCTCTCAGACCGGTTCGCCCTCGCCTCCCTCCGGCTCTATGGCCTTGTCGGGGAGGCCGGTCAGGGCGAGGGTGATGAGGAACAGGGTGGTGGCGACCAGGATGATCGCGGCTCCCGAAGCTACGTTCAGGTAGTAGGAGAGGTAGATGCCGAGCACGGCGCAGACGGCCCCGATGCCGGAGCTGGCGGCGATCATGTGGTGGAACCGGCGGGTGATGAGGTACGCCGTGGCGGCCGGGGTCACGAGCAGGGCCACGACGAGCACGATGCCGACGGCCTGTATGGCGGTGACGATGGTCGCGCCGAGCAGCGCGAGCAAGAGGTAGTTCAGAGCCCCGGCCCGCAGCCCCGCGGCGGCGGCCACCGTGGGGTCGAAGCCGACGAAGATGAGCTGCCGGTAGAAGACCGCGACCAGCAGGAGCACCACGACGCCCAGTATCAATATGGTCCACAGGTCGCTCGCGGTTATGGAGAGCACGTCCCCGAAGAGGTAGCCGAAGAGGTCCGTGGTGTAACCGTCCACCCGGCTGATTATGAGTATCCCGAACGCGAAGGTCCCGGAGAACAACACCCCGATAGCGGTGTCGGAGCTTACGCGGCCCCGGCGGGTTATGGCCCCGATCCCAAGCGCCGTGGCGAGGGCGAAGACGAAGGCCCCGAGGTAGATGTTGAACCCGAGCACGAAGGCGAGCGCCACACCGCCGAAGCTCGCGTGCGCCAGCGCGTCCCCGATAAACGCCAGCCCCTTGAGGACCACGAAGCCGCCGAGGATGCCGCAGATAACGGCTACCAGCACCGACGCCGCGAGCCCCCGCTGCATGAAGCCGAACTGCAAGGGCTCCAGCACCTGTTCCAGAAAGTCCAACCTACGCCTCGTGCCGGGGGTCAGCCACCACCCAGGTGCCTCCCGTGCTCCACGGCCACGGTGCGGCCCTCGATGTTCAGGATCATGAGCCTGCTCTCGTAGGTCTCGTTCAGTAGCTCCTCCGTGAGCACGTCGTCCGGCCTTCCGAGGCCGACGACCTTCCGGTTCAGGAGCATGGCGAGGTCGAAGCGCTCGGCGACGCTGGAGAGGTCGTGGGTGGTGACCACTATGGTCTTCCCGGCGTCCTGCAGGCGGCGGAGGAGCTCGAAGATCTCGCGTTGGGACGGCGCGTCCACGCCGGAGACGGGCTCGTCGAGGAGGAGCACCTCCGCCTCCTGGGCCAGGGCGCGGGCCAGGAAGACCCGCTGCTGCTGGCCGCCGGAGAGCTCCCGGATGCGGGCGTCCGAGACGTGGCTCATGCCGACGGTCTCCAGCGCCTTGCGGGCCATCTCCCGGTCTCGGGCGGAGTACCGGCGGAAGAGCTTCAGGGCGGGCAGGCGGCCCATGAGCACCACGTCGAAGGCGCTCACCGGGAAGTTCCAGTTCACCTCGTCCTGCTGGGGCACGTAGCCCACGAGCCTCCGGACCCGCCGGTCGAGCCGCTGCCCGAGCACCCGGACCGTGCCCCGCTGGGCCGGTACCAGCCCGAGCAGGGCCTTGACCATCGTGCTCTTGCCCCCGCCGTTCGGCCCGACCACGCCGAGCATTGCCCCGCGGGGCACGGAGAAGGTAGCCCCCTCCAGCGCCCAGCGGGAGTTGTAGGCGACACTCAGGTCGTCTATCTGGAGGGCCGGGCCGGTCACCTAGCCGAGACCCTCCACCGCGCGGTCTATGTTGGTCCGCATCATGGAGACGTAGGAGTCGCCCGAGCGCTCCTCGATCAGGGTGTCGGAGTACATCTCGTAGACCTCGATGTCGGTCTCGTCGGCGATGGTCTCCGCCACACCCTCCTGGAACTGCGGCTCCGTGAAGATCGCCGGCACCTCCTCTTCCTCCACGGTACCTACGACCTCGGCGACCTCGCGGCTGCTCGGCTCGGCCTCCGGGTTCTGCAGGATCACGCCGACCGTCTCGAAGCCGTAGGCCTCGGCGAAGTACGGGAAGGCGTCGTGGAAGGTTATGAGCTTCCGGTCCTCCTCGGGTATGGCCTCCGCCTGCTCGCGGATGTAGCCGTCGAGCTCCTCGAGCTCCGCCAGATACTCCCCGGCGTTCGCCTCGTACTCCTCAGCACCCTCCGGGTCCACCTCTATGTAAGCGTCCCGGATACGCTCCACGTACTGCTCGGCGTACGCCACGTCCAGCCAGAAGTGCGGGTTGCCCTCCTCGTGAGCGTGCTCGTCATGCGCACCCTCCTCCTCGCTACCATGCTCGTCCTCGCCCTCGTGGCCGTTCTCATCTTCGTGACCGTGCTCTTCCTCGTTGGCGTGGTCATTATCATCTTCGTGGCCGTGCTCGTCCTCCTCCTCGTGAGCGTCCTCTTCCTCGTTGCCGTGCTCACCCTCATGCTCGTCCTCGTTGCCGTGGTCATGACCGTGGTCGTCGTACTCCAGGGCCTCGAGGTCCTCGGAGAGCTCCACGACGGGCTGCTCGCCCTCGCCGGCGCTCTCTATGAGGCCGTCCAGCCACTCGTCGAGGCCGGTGCCGTTCATGAAGACTACCTCGGACTCGGAGATCAACTGCGCGTCCGCGGGGCTCGGCTGGTAGGTCTCCACGGAGCCCCCGACCGGGACTATGGTCGAAACCTCCACCCGCTCACCCCCGACCTCCTGCGCCAGGTCCTGTATCACGGACATGCTGGCCGACGCCTGTATCTGGGGCTCCCCGCCCCCGGCTTCTGCCTCGGAGTCGCCCTCTTCCTGTGAGCCTCCCCCGCAACCCGCCACCACGAACGCCAGCAGACCGCCGAGCGCCGCTACCTTTATAGACCTCAAGCTCTCCCCCTTCTCTAATCGAAAAATTTTTTCACCCACTAGCAAAATTTTTTGCTCCGGGACTCTGTATAGCTCTCCGTCCTACCTGCACCCCGCACAGTTACCGTAGACCTCCAGGCTGTGAGCCGTGGGCTCGAAGCCCGGGCTCGTGCGGTCCAGCGCCTCCGGGTCCACCGGGCACGCCTCGAACTCCGCGATGCTGCCGCAAGACTCGCAGATCAGGTGATGGTGATGGTAGTCCGCCATCTCGTAGCGGGGCCGGTCGCCGAGGTCCATCCGGCGCACTATGCCAAGCTCCGAGAACAGGTCCAGCGTCCGGTAGACGGTCACCAGCCCGACCTCGGGACAGCGGCCCCGGAGCTCGTCCAGGCTCTGGTGCTGCTCGGCGGCGAGCGCCCGGAGCACCGCGAGCCGCTGCGGCGTGGCCTTGTGTCCGCTCCGGCGCAGCTTGTCCTCTGCGGCTCTCAGCTCCAGGGTCCTCTCCCAGCGTACGGTCCGGCGTGTGGCCCGGCGTAACGAAAACGGCTCTCCAGTTACGAGGTTAGAGGCTACCACGCCCGGCTTCCGGGGGCCAGCCGCTATTCGGTCCCGGCGCGCTTGCGGCCGGAGGTACCGGCGTGGCGCACGAAGAGCAGCAGGGCGAAGGTCAGGGCCAGGATGCTGCTGACGAAGAGGTTCCCCCGGAAGGACTCCCCGATAATGAACGCCGGGTCTATCCTGAGGGTCTCGACTATAAAGCGCCCGACGGAGTAGAGGCTGACGTAGATCAGCAGTACGTCCCCGGCCTTGAGGCGGCTGGCGAACCGCCGCGCGATGTAGAGCAGCGCGAGGGCCACGAGGAGGTTCCAGATGGACTCGTAGAGGAAGGTCGGGTGGAAGGCCTCGGCGTCCCCGAACCCGGCGGGGCGGTTCTCCGGGGCTATGCGGATGGCCCACGGCAGCTCCGAGGGGCGGCCGAAGAGCTCCTGGTTGAAGTAGTTGCCCCAGCGGCCTATCGCCTGGGCCAGTATGAGGCCGGGAGCTGCGGCGTCGGCGAAGGTCAGGGTGCTCATCCCGCGGAGGTAGCAGAAGAGCAGGAGCCCGAGGAGGCCCCCGGCCACGGCCCCGTAGATGCCGAGCCCGCCCTCCCAGACCCGGAAGGCCCCAGCGTAGTCGCCGGAGTACAGCTCCCAGTCGGTGATGACGTGGTAGATCCTGGCCCCGATAAAACCGGTGGGCACCACGAAGAACAGGGAGTCCACCGCGAGTGCCCCGTCGTAGCCCCGCCGGGCGAGCTCCCGGCTGGTGAGCCACGTGCCGACGGCTATGCCGAGGGCTATAAAGAGACCGTAGTACCGCAGGGCCAGCGGCCCGGCCTCGAACATTACCGGCGAGGGCGGGCTCGGCAGCGACAGCAGCGCGTGGAACATGGTACCTCTCTAACTCTCTATCCGGCGGGCGCGGCGGGGGGCTCTCCGGCGTTGTCCTCTGCGGGCGCCCCCGCGGCGCGCCCGGCGCTCTCGGTCGGGACCGGGGTCACGTCGGAGCCCGGGCTCTCCTCCCCGGTGTGGCGGGCCTCCAGGATGCCGCGCACTGCGGGGGCCGCGACCTGGTCTCCCCCGGCCCCCTCGACCATCACGAGCACCACGACGGGCTCCTCCTGGGCCTCGGCCCAGCCGACGAACCAGCCGACCGGGTCCCGCTCGCCCATCTCGCCGGTGCCGGTCTTGCCGATCACGCTGAGCGGAGACCCCTCGAAGGCCGCCACGGCGGTGCCGCCGGGCTCGGTTACAGCCCGCAGGCCGTCTACGGTACTGGAGATCTCCTGCTGCGTAAACTCTACGGAGCCCGCTGGCTCCGGGGTGAGGTCCTCGGTGTCCCCGCCGCCCCGCGCGCCGGCCTCCCGGGCGACGTGCGGGGTGACGAGGGTACCGCCGTTCTCCAGGGCGGCGTAGGAGCGGGCGAGCTGCAGGGGGGTGACGAGCAGGTCTCCCTGCCCGATGGAGAGGTTGACCCAGCGCCCCACGCTCCAGTACCGGTCCTCCTCCGTCTGCCCGGCCTCCTGCTGCCACTCGCGGTCGGGGACGCGGCCGGCCTCCTCGGAGCCGAGGTCTACGCCGGTCCTCTGGCCGAAACCGAACCTCTCGTAGAACTCGGGCAGCAGGTTCGGGTCGCTGGTGCCGTTCCAGATCAGGTCTGCCACCTCGTAGAAGAACTTGTCGTTGGAGTCGGCCAGGGCGTCCTCGTAGTCCTGGGTGCCGTGGTTGGTGCCGGTATCCAGGAACTGCCGCCAGCTCTGCCAGCAGCCCTCGGTCGCCCCCCGGGGCCGCCAGCACTCGCCGGTGTCGGTAAAGGTGGACGAGGGGTCTATGGCGTCGAAGGCGAGGCCGGCCATCCCGGTAAAGGCCTTGAAGGTGGAGGCCGCGGGGTAGGTGCCGCTCACGGCCCGGTTGGAGAACGGGGACCCGGCCTCCTCGGAGGTCAGGTACTCGTACTCCTCCTGCTCTTCGGCCCCGGTGATGCCCCCGACGAAGAGCTGGGGGTCGAAGTCCGGGCGGCTCGCCATCGCGAGCACCTCGCCGTCCTCCGGGTCCATCACGAGGGCGGCCCCGGCCTGCCCGTCGTAGCCCTCCTCCCGGGCCCGGACGAGGGCCTCGTCGAGCTCCTCCTCCACGGTCTGCTGGAGGTCGAGGTCTACGGTGAGCGTGAGGTCCCGGCCCGGCACGGGCTCTTCTATGCGCTCGGCGAGCTCGGGGTCCGGGGGCTCGCCTTCCTCGTTCTCCCCGCCGGCTACGCGGCCCATGGCGTCGAGCTGCTGGTCCTCGCCGACGATGCGCCCCTGGGCGTCCACGTTGTAGACCTCGGCGCCGGGGGTACCGTGCAGGAGGCTCTCGTACTCGAGCTCGACCCCGCTCTTGCCGACTATGGCGTCGTTGTCGAAGCCCTCGTAGTCCTCCCGGGCGAGCTCCTCCTCCGTGATCGCACCCGTGTAGCCGAGCACGTGCGCCGCGGTCTCCCCGACGGGGTAGTTGCGGGTGTAGTCGTCGTTTATGGAGAGGCCGGGGTACTCGCGGGTCCGCTCGCTGACGTAGGTCACGGCGTCCCGGCCGGCCTCTTCCTTTACGAGTATGGGGCTGTGGAGGCTCCCGGACTCCATGGCGGCGTCGTAGAGCCCGAGGACCCGGTCCTCGTCGGCCTCCAGGATGCCGGCGAGCTCCCCGAGCTTCTCGCGCTCTATGGCGCTCGGCACCACGGTCACGTTAAGGCCGGGCACGTTGTCGACCAGCACCTCGCCGTCGCGGTCGTAGATCATGCCGCGCTGGGCGGGCACCTTTACCTCACGGGTGTAGGTCTGCTCGGCGGAGACGGTGAAGTCGTCGCTGGAGAGGATCTGCAGGTACCACAACCGGGAGATGAGCACGGCGAAGATCACCGCGACCAGGACGCCGAGTATCACGACCCGCACCTGCATGCGGGCCTTCGTGATGGCCGCCGACTCTCTGCCGCCCTTCCTGTTCTTCTTTCCGGGGGTCCCAAAAGGGTTACCCAGGAGGTTCCGGATCACGGGCCGGGCGTCTCCATCCGGCGGCCGGGATATATTTCAGGGACCGCCTCCACTCAGGCCACCTTCTCGGCCTGCACTATGAGGCGCTGGGTGTAGTCCGGCAGCGTGCAGGTCTGGAGCGTCAGGATGTTCCTGCCCTCCTCGGGCCGCGTTACCGCCACGTCCTCCGGGCCGACCACGAAGCTCCGGAAGACCTCGTAGGTGTACTCCTCCCCGTCGGCATCGGTCACGTAGACCTCGTCTCCGCCCTGCAGGTTGTTCAGGTCGTAGAAGGCGAGGAAGCTGCCCGTGGTCGGGTAGCCCACCCGGTGGCCCGCTATGTACACGTTGGCCTCCTCCTGCCAGGGGAAGCCTGTGCCGTCGAGGTGGATGGCCGCGTTGTCCTTGAGCGCTTCCATGTCGTCCCCGGCGGTGCTCGGGATCTCCCGCTCCTCCATCCGGGACATGCCCGGTACCGTGACGGTCAGGCTCTTGTCCTCGGGTCCCCGGGCCTCATCCCCGGCCCCGCTACCGGCGGCTGCCGGCTCCTCGGGCTCCGCCGGGGCGGCCGGAGCTGCCGGCTCTCCGCTCTCCGGGAGGTCGCCGCTAGCGGCTGGGCCCTGCTCTCCGTTCGGGTCCGCGCCCGGGTCACCGTCTTCGCTGAGCGCCTCCTCCGGGGACGGCTCTTCGAGGCCCGCTATCTGGGGCGGAAGGTTCGGTCCCCAGACCTGGGGCACTATCACCGTGGCGGCGAGGCCCAGGCCCGCGAGAAGAAGGGCCACGCTCAAGAGATTCAGTGCTACTCGCGGAACACGCGACACAAACATACCTCCGGCAGAGCGGACAAGCGCCCGAAGCAGCACCCTCGGGCACCGTTTGAGCTATGAATAATTATATCGGAAAAGTCTCCTCGCAGGAGCCCAGCCGGGCCGGTAAGCGCCAGGACCTCTGCTCGGGGTCAGGCCTCAGCGTAACCTCTCAAAGCTTCGAGGTCGGTAACGTGGATGCGGCGTTGCGAGACCCATATGACCTCTGCCTGCTTGAGGCTTGCAATGGCTCGCGTGAGGGCGGGTCTCTCACACCCTACCATCGTAGCCAGCACCTGATGGGTATAGTGGGTAGGTATCATGTATCCACCGTTTTCGTCCACGCCCTCCCCCTCGACCATCCGCACCAGCAGGCTCGCCAGACGAGAAGAGGCCTCCTTGAGGCTGACCTCCTCCAGCTTATCCTCGTAGGTACTCAGGCGCCCGACCAAGAACTCTATCATCGTCTGGCCCACCGACGGGTTCTGTGCAACCAGCTTCTGCAAGGCTTGGCGGCGCATGATCGCCACCCTGGAAGGCTCCAGGGCCTCGGCATACGCTCCCTGCGCAAGGCCTGCGAGCCCCGCCTCACCAAAGAACTCCCCGGGACGTTTCACAGAGAGGGTGATCTCCCTGGACCCTTTTACCCGGTAGATCCTTATCCTGCCCTCCAAGAGCAGAAAGAAGCTATCCGCACGGTGCCACGGGGGGTAGAAGATCTGGCGTCTACCGAGGTTTATGCCCGGCACGCGGCGTTCGAGGTCACGGAGTTCTTCCCGAGAGAGCGGCGAGAAGAGTTCTACCCCGGAGAGAGAAGACGGGTCTCTATCCTCTGACAAGTTGCCTTCGACCTCTCCTGGACCTCTTACGTCGTTGCCGACACCGTACATCCACTTATGGGTTCGAGGCTTCCCGGTCATTGTATCTTACGACACCGACGCTATAGTACCCTCACTATAGTTTGGTAAGCGCGCTCTGTGGGGTCGGGCATCTCGGGCATTCGGACCCGCTAGCTCGGACAGGGAAGGGAGCGCTCGTCGTGAGGTACGGAACCCTGCCTTAGCCCCCTCCGGCAGGGTTCCGTACCTCACGGGATGCTACGCAGCTTCAGGAGCCAGAGCGACCGGGGAAGCTCGAGGAGATGTTTCTGCGATGGATAAAAGATGGCAAGCGCGGCGCAAGATGGACAGCTTCTCGGAGAGGTTCGAGAGCAAGGGCTGGCAGCCAGGTCCGGCGAGACACTCGAACCTCTCGCCGGTGCTCGCCGAGTCCGGTCCTTACAGGATCCTGCTCCGCTACTGGGACCCCGCCACGGACGAGAGCATGTTCGAGGTACGGCAGATGCCCGGGGACGGCATCCCACCGCTCATGCCGAGCGCCGGGAAGTCTCCCAGGTAAATGGGGCCGGTTCCCACTTGATCACGGTGTGCGCCGGTATCTCCAGCGCCAGGGTGATCCTCCTCAGGGTGGTGAGGGCGGGTACGTAACCCCGCTCCTCTACAAGCAATAACTGGTGAGCGTCGATGCCCGTCCGGGAAACCAGCCTCGCGACCGTAAGCCCCGCCTTCTCTCTCGCGCCCTTGAGCCTCTGGGTGTCTACGTGGTACCTATGCGTCATATCCGTCTCCCATATGCGCCGCACTACCTCCATATCGGTCCGTACCATGCGATTCCGGGTCGATACGGCCAGAGCTTCCCTGCCGCTGCTCTCCACTCATCCACCTGCGGACTTCCAGCCTCTCTCCCCGGCTCCTATGTATCGAGGGTCTCTGCTGTCCTATCGAGGGTCTCTGCTGTCCGGCGATCAGGTTAGTAGCTGCCATGGCCCGGTTATGTATCGTGTGACACTAAAAGCCGAAAAGCGATGGTCCTGCGTGGATCAGCGGAGCATGCCGGAGGCTCGCACAACCTCTTGACCGTCTTTCGGGAAGGGTGCCGTGACTCCTGTTCTGCGGGTTCTCCCCGAGGCTGCGACCTTTGCGCCCGGCGGCGCGGAGGTCAGTGGTGCCGGTCTCCATCGCCGGTTACCTCATCGTTCTTGAGGCGGGCTCTGGAGCGTTTCCAGAGCCCGAAGACCGTGGCGTTGTGTAGGACGTGGGCTATTACGGGTGCCAGCAGGCCGCCCGTGAACTCGTAGAGGGACCCGAAGAGAAAACCGGCGAGCACGGCCCAGAGGGTCCAGACCAGGTACCGACGGTCGGGGCCGATGTGTGCGAGGCCGAAGAGCAGGGATGCTGCGAGGAGGCCGAACTCCGGCTGTACGGCGCCGCGGAAGAAGACCTCCTCACCGACCCCGCTGAACAGGGAGAGCAGGAGCAGGTTGGCGAAGGGTACGCCGTCGACCATCTGGGGCGCTATCTCGTCGGAGAGCCGCCGCATCACGGGTACCAGGCGGTAGACCAGGAGCCCGAGCGAGACCGTGAGGCCTGCGGCGGCGAAGCCCAGGGCCGCGGCCTCTAGCGCGGAGCCCTCGAAGAACCGGAACTCCCGGCCCCGCAGGCCGTTCCACAGCGCCGCCACCACGACCAGCGAGCCGTAGAACAGCGCCGCGAGGTTAGTAGCTTGGGGTCCCAAGCCGTCCGGTACCGGGGAGGTCCGTCAAGAGGCTTCGGCGGGGCCTGCAGAAGGTATCATAAGCGTTTATTGTACCGGAGTGCTCGCGGCCAGAGCACAGCCAGAAGACCCGGAGGTAGGAGAGGCGCGATGATCGACAAGTCAATCTTCAAGGCCTACGACGTTCGGGGGGTCTATCCAGACACCCTGGACGAGGACGTGGCCCGGGACATCGGCCGCGCCTTCGTTACATACCTCGGGCTCTCCGGCGCCCGCGTGATAACCGCCCGCGACATGCGGCTCTCCGGCGAGACGCTCAAGGAGGCCTTCGTGGAGGGCGTAACGGAGTCCGGGGCCGACGTGCTGGACCTCGGTATGGTCTCGACCGACGCGCTGTACTTCGCCGTCGGACACCTCGAGGAGCTGGGCGGGGCCATGATCACGGCCTCCCACAACCCCAGGGAGTACAACGGCTTCAAGCTCTGCCGCGAGGAGGCCATAGCTCTCTCGGGCTCCGAGGGGATAGAGCAGATGCGGGACCTCATCACCTCGGGGAGGCTCCCCGGACCGGCCCGGTTCTCCGGCTCCGTGGACCACGGCGACATCACCGGGGAGTACGCCCAGCACTGCCTCGGCTTCGTAGACCGGGAGAACCTCAAGCGGCCCCTCAAGATCGTGGTCGACGCCGGGAACGGGATGGCGGGCAAGATGCTGCCCCCGATCTTCGAGGAGCTTCCCTTCGAGGTCGTGCCGATGTACTTCGACCTCGACGGCACCTTCCCGAACCACCCGCCGAACCCTATAGAGCCGGAGAACACCCGGGAGCTCCGGGCGCGGGTCGTGGCCGAGGGCGCGGACTTCGGTGCCGCCTTCGACGGGGACGCCGACCGGGTCTTCGTCGTGGACGAGAGAGGCGAGACCATCTCCGGCGACATCCTCGCCACCCTGGTCGCCCAGAACCTGCTCCTCAAGGAGCCGGAGGCCACGGTGCTCTACAGCGCGGTCTGCTCGAAGGCGCTGCCGGAGCTCGTGGAACGCGAGGGTGGACAGGCGATCCGCACGAAGGCGGGACACTCGATCATCAAGCCCCAGATGCGCTCCCACAACGCGGCTTTCGGCGGCGAGCACTCCGGCCACTTCTACTTCCGGGACAACTACTTCGCCGACTCCGGGATCATCGCCATGCTCACCTTCGCCGAGCTGCTCGCCGGGGGCAAGGGCACCGTCTCCGAGCTGGTCGCCCCGGTAGACCCCTACGTCCGCTCCGGCGAGATCAACAACACCGTGGAAGATCAGGACGCGAAGCTAAAGGAGGTAGAGGAGCACTACGCCGGGCGTCGGGGCGTCAAGGTGGACCACCTCGACGGCCTTACGGTGGACCTCGGCGGCTGGTGGTTCAACCTCCGCGCCTCGAACACGGAGCCCCTCCTGCGCCTGAACGTCGAGGCCGGCGACCGGGAGACCCTGGAGAGCGCCCGCGACGAGCTACTGGAGCTCGTGAGGAGCTAGCGCCGGGCCTCGCGCCAGCCGCGGAGCCCCTCATACGGAATCCGGTTGACTACTTCGCGGCTTTTGTAGTACTACTTCGTTAGATTCGACGAGGACGGAAGCTCTTTATCCGGTCGGTCTCGATGAACCACAAAACTAGATCCTCCAGCAGCCACTCAAGCACCCGCCGGTGGATCGCCGGGAGCGTCGTCCG
>JACCZN010000255.1 GCA_013695915.1 Rubrobacter sp. | reverse complement strand
ACCTCCTGCCCGTGGTCCTGGAGTCCCTGGAGGACCTCCGCAGCCGCTTCGACGTGGTGGTCTGCGAGGGGGCCGGGAGCCCGGCGGAGATAAACCTGCGCCCCTACGACCTCGCGAACATGGGCCTTGCACGGGCCGCGGACCTGCCGGTGCTCGTCGCGGGCGATATCGACCGTGGCGGGGTCTTTGCGAGCCTCTACGGCACGCTCGCGCTCCTCGGCCCGGAGGACCAGAGGCTCATCTGCGGGTTCATCATCAACAAGTTCCGGGGAGACCCCGCGGTGCTCGCGCCGGGGCTGGATCAGATACAGGCTCTTACCGGCCGACCGGTCCTCGGGACGCTCCCGTGGGACGGCGGTATCTCCACCCTCGACGTCGAGGACTCCCTCGGCCTCGACACGCCGCCCGCGACGAAGCCCCCGCTCGGCCGGGACCGCATCAGGGTCGCGGTCGCCCGCCTCGGACGCATCAGCAACTTCACCGACTACGACGCCCTGGCCCACGAGCCCGGCGTCACCGTGCGCTTCACCGACTCCCCGGAGGAGCTCCTAGAAGCCGACCTCGCGGTCCTGCCCGGTACCAAGGCGACCGTCGAGGACCTCGGGCGGCTGCGACAGCGGGGTCTCGACCGGGCGATCCTCGACCGCGCCGCCCGGGGGCTGCCAACCCTCGGCATCTGTGGCGGCTACCAGATGCTCGGGCGCCGCATCGCCGACGGCATCGAGAGCGGCCAAGCAGAGGCCGCGGGCCTCGGTCTCCTGCCGGTCGAGACGGCCTTCGGGGAGGAGAAGCTGCTCTCCCGACCGGAGGGCACGGCCTCCGGCTTCGGGGACGCGCGGGTCTCGGGGTATGAGATCCGGCACGGCCGGGTAGAGCGCCACGGTGGGGAGCCGCTCTTCTCCACCGCAGGCCCGCCGGAGGGCTGCCGCGAGGGCTCCGTCCTCGGCACCTCCTGGCACGGGGTGCTGGAGTCGGACGGTTTCCGCCAGAGGCTGCTCCTCCGGGTGGCGGAGGCCCGCGGCCTCGACTGGGTGCCGGGCGAGGAGCCGTTCGCCGCAGCAAGGGAGGAGCGGCTGGACCGTCTGGGGGACCTCGTCGCCGAGAACGTGGACCGCGACGCCCTGCTGCGGCTCGTCGAGAGAGGCCCGCCCGCGGGGATGCCGGTGATCCGCAGTCAACTCTCGGGGACCGGCGACCGGCTCTCCGGGGTCACGCCCGGCGGTAACGGGTCTGTAGGGCACACCGAGAGGCTGAAAGCCGAGGGCTGATGGCAGACAATATCCTCTTTTTGACTACCGCCGATACGGAGATACTGGCCGCCGCGAAGGCCACGGAGCTCCTGCCGGAGGGTTTCCCGCAGGTCCGGTGCGCCAACCCTGCGGTCGTGGACGAGCCGGCGGAGTTCCTCGAAGAGGTGCTGCCGGAGGCCCGCCTGGTGCTGGTGCGGCTCCTCGGCGGGCGCCGCGCCTGGCCCGAGGGCTTCGGGGAGCTCGCGCGCCGGTGCCGGGAGCTCGGGATACCGCTCCTGGCCTTTGGCGGCGAGGCCGAGCCCGACGCCGAGCTCACCGCCGCCTCTACCGCTCCCTCGGGGACCGTCGCCGAGGCCTTCGAGTACCTGCGCCACGGCGGCGTCCGGAACACCGCTAACCTCCTGCGCTTCGTGGCCGACACCCTGCTCGTGGAGGGGTACGGCTTCGAGCCTCCGAGCCCCCTGCCGGA
This sequence comes from Rubrobacter sp., assembly GCA_013695915.1. Lineage (GTDB taxonomy): Bacteria > Actinomycetota > Rubrobacteria > Rubrobacterales > Rubrobacteraceae > Rubrobacter_A. The sequence continues at coordinate 9,788 of JACCZN010000255.1, read as the reverse complement.
GGTCGGCGTCTACCACCCGCGGCTGGCGGCGGGATCCTCCCTCGAAGAGCTTCTCGAACTTCACGACCCCGCCCGTCCGACCGTCGGGGTCGCGTTCTACCGGACGCACTGGATGAGCGGGAACACGGCCTTCGTGGACACGCTGGTCGAGGCGCTGGAAGAGGCCGGGGCGAACGCGCTGCCCGTCTACAGCTACTCGCTGCGGGCGGATGCGGGGGGTGACGTACCCGCGCTGGAGCTGCTGCGGGGCCGGGTCGGGGCTCTGATCGCCACCGTGCTCGCCAGCGGGGGATCTAACGCCGCCGACGCGCAGAAGGGAGACGGCCCGGAGGGCTGGATGGAGTGGGAGGTCCCGGCGCTCGAAGGTCTCGGGGTGCCGGTGGTGCAGGGGATCTGCACGACCTCCTCGCGGGAGGCCTGGCGCCGCTCCGACGCCGGGCTCTCGCCGCTCGACACCGCCTGGCAGGTCGCGATCCCCGAGTTCGACGGGCGGGTGATCTCGGTTCCCTTCTCGTTCAAGGAGCGGCTGGAGGCCGAATCCCCGGTCGCCGCCCCCCTGACGCTGTACCGCGCAGACCCGGAGCGGGCGGCCCGCGTCGCCGGTCTCGCCGCCCGGTTCGCCCGCCTCGGAGAGACCCCGAACCCGGAGAAGCGGGTAGCGGTCCTGCTCTCGAACTACCCCACAAAACACTCCCGCGTCGGGAACGCCGTCGGGCTCGACACCCCGGCGAGCGCCATAGAGCTTCTGGAGGCGCTGCGGGAGAGCGGTTACGCCGTGGACGGCGCGCCGGAGGAGGGGGACGAGTTGATACACGCCCTCATCGCCGCTGGCGGCCACGACCTGGAGTTCCTTACCGAAGACCAGCTCTCCGGGGCCAGCGGCAGGCTCGACGCCGATCGGTACGGGGAGTGGTTCGACCGGCTGCCAGAGGAGTTGCGGAGCGGGGTCGTCGAGCACTGGGGGCCTCCGCCGGGCGACCTCTACGTGGACGACGGTGAGATAGTGGTCGCGGGCTTGCGGTTCGGGAACGTCTTTGTCGGCATACAGCCGCCGCGGGGCTTCGGGGAGAACCCTATCGCGGTCTACCACGACCCCGACCTGCCCCCGACCCACCACTACCTCGCGGCCTACTGGTGGGTCATAGAGGAGTTCGGCGCGGACGCCGTGGTCCACCTCGGCAAGCACGGCACCCTGGAGTGGCTGCCGGGCAAGTCGCTCGGGCTCTCGCCGTCCTGCGCCCCGGACGCGGCCCTGCGGGACGTGCCCTTCTTCTACCCGTTCGTCGTGAACGACCCGGGCGAGGGTACGCAGGCTAAAAGAAGGGCGCACGCCACGGTCGTGGACCACCTCATACCGCCGATGACCCGCGCCGAGACCTACGACGACCTCGCCCGCCTGGAGCAGCTTCTGGACGAGTACTACCAGGTCGAGACGCTCGACCCGTCCAAGCTACCGGCTATAGAGGCCAGGATCTGGGAGTGTCTGCAGGAGGCGGAGCTCCACCGGGACCTCGGCGTCGAGGAACGCCCGGACGAGTTCGGCGATTTCCTGAACGAGGTGGACGGCTACCTCTGCGAGATAAAGGACCTCCCCATCCGCGGCGGCCTCCACGTACTCGGCCGCCCGCCGGAGGGCGAGCCCCTGCGCCACCTCGTGGCCGCCATCCTGCGCCTCGGGGCCGGAGAGGTGCCCGGCCTCCGCCGCGCCGTCGGCGCCGCCTACGGCCTCGACGAGCCCGCTCTCGCCGAGAACGGCGGGGAGCGAGCCGAGGCCCCACCGCAACTCGCCGCCCGCTTCCCCGGCCCCGCCGCCACGGCCTCCGACCTCCTCGACCGGCTGGAAGAGGCCTCGCAGGCCCTGCTCGCCGCTCTGGAGGACCGGGGCTGGTGCCCGGAGGTTGCCCGCGAGGTCACGGAGGAGGTCCTCGGTGCTGCGGACGAGGGGGCGGAGCGGTCCCTCCGGTTCGCAGCCGGGGAGGTCGTGCCGCGGCTCTCGCGCACGCCGGACGAGATGGGCAACCTGCTCGGCGGTCTCGACGGGGGGTACGTGCCCGCCGGTCCGTCGGGCTCCCCGACGCGGGGTCTCGTGAACGTGCTGCCGACGGGGCGGAACTTCTACTCCGTGGACCCGAAGGCGCTCCCCTCGTCGCTCTCGTGGGAGGTCGGGCAGGGGCTCGCGGACGGCCTCCTGGGGCGGCACCTCGACGAGGAGGACCGCTACCCAGAGACCGTCGGCATCGTGGTCTGGGGCACGGCGGCCATGCGGACGCAGGGGGACGACATCGCGGAGGTGCTGGCCCTGCTCGGGGTACGGCCGGTGTGGCACGAGGAGTCCCGGCGGGTGACGGGGCTGGAGGTCATACCGCTCGGGGAGCTTGGCAGGCCTCGAATCGACGTTACCGTCAGGATCAGCGGTTTCTTCCGCGACGCTTTTCCGAACCTGATCTCGCTGATGGACGACGCCTTCACCACGGTCGCCGCCCTCGACGAGCCGCGCGAGATGAACTTCGTAAAGAAGCACGCCGACGAGGAGAGGGCCGGAGGGACCGGAGAGCGGCAGGCCACGACCCGCATCTTCGGCTCGCCGCCGAGGGCCTACGGCGCGGGGCTCCTGCCCCTCATAGACGCCCGCAACTGGCAGACCGACGAGGATCTGGCCGAGGTCTACGCCGTGTGGGGCGGCTACGCGTACGGCCGGGGCCTCGACGGCGTGGAGGCGCGGGGGGCGATGGAGTCGAACCTCCGGCGTACCGAGGTTGCGGTAAAGAACATCGACAACCGCGAGCACGACCTCTTCGACTCCGACGACTACTTCCAGTACCACGGCGGCATGATAGCGGCCGTCCGCGCCCTGACGGGCCGCAACCCGAAGGGCTACGTCGGGGACTCGGCAGACCCCTCCCGCCCGAGGATCCGGGATCTCGCAGAGGAAGCCCGCCGCGTCTTCCGCTCCCGCGTGGCGAACCCCAAGTGGATCCGGGCCATGCAACAGCACGGCTACAAGGGCGCCTTCGAGCTCTCGGCCACCGTGGACTACCTGTTCGGCTACGATGCCACCACCGGCGTCGTGGAGGACTGGATGTACCGCGACGTGACCCGCAAGTATGTCCTCGACCAGGAGGTGCGGGACTTCATGCGGGAGTCGAACCCCTGGGCGCTGCGGGCGGTCTCCGAGCGCCTGTTGGAGGCCGCCGGGCGCGGGCTCTGGTCCGAGCCCGACCCCGAGGACCTGCGGGCCCTGCGGGAGGTCTACCTGGAGAACGAGGGGCTGCTGGAGGAACAGACGTGAGAAGCCTCGGCGAGTGGCTCCGCGAGAACACCCTGAGGTTCGTCCTCATAATCGTCGGGCTGCTCGGCCTAAACCTGCTGCTGAAGAACCTGCTGGAAGGGGTAGTTGGCGCGGTCGTCTCGGTCCTCGTGCTCGCGGCCTTCGCCGTGCTGGCGGTCGCCTACGTGATGGCCGGGAGGTCCCGATGACGCCGCCGTACCCGTTCTCCGCGCTGGTCGGGCAGGAGGACCTGAAGCTCTCGCTCCTCCTGAACGCCGTCTCTCCGGAGGTCGGGGGCGTCCTCGTGCGGGGCGAGAAGGGGACCGCGAAGTCCACGGCGGTGCGGGCGCTGGCGAGCCTCCTGCCGCCGGTCGAGGTGGTCTCCGGCTGCCCGTACTCCTGCGACCCGGACGACCCGGACCCGGGGTGCCCGGCGGGCCCGCACCCGGAGGGCGCTCCGCGGGAGACCCGTCCCGTGCGGCTCGTGGAGCTTCCGGTCGGGGCGAGCACGGACCGGCTCACGGGCACGCTGGACCTCGAGAAGGCCCTCTCGGCGGGCGAGCGGTCCTTCGAGCCGGGTATCCTCGCGGCGGCGCACCGGGGCATCCTGTACGTGGACGAGGTGAACCTGCTCTCCGACCACCTCGTGGACCTGCTGCTGGACGTGGCGGCGATGGGCGTGAACCACGTCGAGCGGGAGGGCGTTAGCGTCCGGCACCCCTCGCGGTTCGTCCTGGTCGGCACGATGAACCCGGAGGAGGGGGACCTCCGGCCGCAGCTCCTGGACCGGTTCGGGCTCTCCGTGGAGGTCTCCGGGAGCCTCGGGACGGACGAGCGGGTAGAGGTCGTGCGCCGCCGCCTCCACTACGAGGCCGGTCCGCGGGAGTTCGCGGAGAAGTGGTCCGCCGCCGACCGGGAGCTTTCCGCCGTCATCAGTGAGGCCCGGGAGAGCCTCCCTTCGACCTACCTCCCGGACGGCATCCTCTACAAGCTCTCCGCCCTCTGCGCTGGGCTCGGGGTGGACGGCCTGCGCGGCGACCTCGTGACCGCCAAGACCGCCCGGGCGCTGGCCTCCTGGGAGGGCCGGGACGCCGTCTCGACGGACGACGTGCGCCGGGCGGCCCTGCTCGCCCTCGCGCACCGGCGCCGCCGCGGCCCGTTCGAGCAGCCCGGCGTGGACCCGCAGGAGATAGAAGAGGCTCTCGGTGAGGACCCGGAGCCCCCTCCCGATCCTCCGGAAGGTCCACCGGACGGACCACCCGGGGGACCGCAGGGCGACGGCTCCGGGGAGGGCGATGCCCGGGACGGCCCCGATCCGCAGCCCGCAGGCCCGGCGCCGCAGCCTACAGAGGGTAGTCCGGGCTCCGGGGAGCGGAGCCACGATGCCTCGGAGACCTTCAAGCCCGTGCGGCTGGAGGTCCCGGAGAAGGGGTCCGGCGGCCCCTCGGGGAGGCGGAGCCGGGCCTCCGGCGCTGCCGGTCAGCCGGTCGGGGACCGGGAGGACGGCGGGGGCGGGGACGTGGCGCTGGGGGCTACCCTGCGGGCGGCGGCCCCGCACCAGAAGGCCCGCGGCCGGAGCGGTCCGGGGCTCGTGGTGCGGCCGGAGGACGTGCGGGAGAAGCTGCGGGAGGGCCGGGAGGGGAACCTCGTGCTCTTCGTCGCGGACGCGAGCGGCTCGATGGCCGCCCGCCGGAGGATGTCCGCGGTGAAGGGTGCCACGCTCTCGCTCCTTACCGATGCCTATCAGCGGCGGGACAAGGTCGCGCTGGTCTCTTTCCGGGGAGCGGGAGCGGAGGTGCTCCTGCCGCCGACCGCGAGCGTGGAGCTCGCGGCCTCTCGCCTGGAAGAGCTGCCGACGGGTGGGCGCACTCCCATATCGGCCGGCCTCGAAAGAGCTGCCGAGTTGCTACGCCGGGAGGGGTTGCGGGACGGGGAGCGGCGTCCCCTGCTCGTGCTCCTCACGGACGGCCGGGCTACGGCGGGTCCGGACCCGCGCGGGGCGGCCGAGGGCCTGCGGCGGCTAGGGGTGGCTTCGGTGGTCGTGGATACGGAGGAAGGTAATATTAGGCTCGGGATGGCGGCCGGTATCGCGGACTCCCTCGGGGCGCGGTGCCTGCGCCTGGAGGACCTCCGGGCGGAGTCCCTCGTAGAGCTTGTCGAGAGGAGGCGCGCGGCGTGAGCGAGTTGCAGGAGGACAGGGGCCGGGAGGCGAGAGAGGAGCGTCTCAACCGGCGCTCGCGGCGGGAGCGGGCGATGCTCGTGGTCAACACGGGACACGGCAAGGGCAAGTCCACGGCGGCGTTCGGCGTCATGCTCCGGGGGTGGGCGCGGGGGTACAGGATCGGGGTCTACCAGTTCGTGAAGAGCGGCAAGTGGAAGGTCGGGGAGCACCGCGCGGCGCTGGAGCTCGGCAACATCGACTGGTTCAAGCAGGGCGACGGGTGGACCTGGATCGTAGAGGACCTCGAAGAGAGCGCGGACCTCGCCCGCGAGGGCTGGGAGGAGGTCAAGCGCCGCATCTCCGACGAGACGTACGACATGCTGATCCTGGACGAGTTCACCTACCCGATGAAGTTCGGCTGGGTCGATACGGAAGAGGTGGTCGAGTTCCTGACGAACCGTCCCGGCTTCCAGCACGTCGTCGTAACGGGTCGCGACGCCCCCGAGGGGCTCATCCGGGCCGCCGACCTCGTGAGCGAGATCGGGAAGGTAAAGCACCCGATGGACGAGGGCTACAAGGGCCAGAAGGGCATAGAGTGGTAGAGACCCCCCGGATAGTGGTCGCCGGTACCCACTCGGGGGCGGGGAAGACCACGGTCGCCACCGGCCTCATGGCCGCGCTCTCGGAGAGGGGCTACGAGGTCGCGCCGTTCAAGGTCGGCCCGGACTTTATAGACCCCTCATACCACGCGCTCGCTACGGGCCGCCCGGGAAGGAACCTCGACGCGTTTCTCTCGGGTCCGGAGCTCATCCCGCCGCTCTTCGCCCACGGCTCCCGTGGGGCGGACGTCTGCGTGGTGGAGGGCGTCATGGGGCTCTTCGACGGCCGGAGCGGAGGCGGGGAGCTCGCCTCGACAGCGCACATCGCAAAGCTCCTGGATGCTCCAGTCCTCCTGGTGGTGGACGCGGGGGCGATGGCCCGCTCGGTAGCGGCCCTCGTTCACGGCTACCGGAGCTTCGACCCGGACCTCCGTCTGGCGGGCGTGATCCTGAACCGCGTCGGGTCCGCCACCCACGAGGAGATCCTGCGGGAGGCCCTCCGGCCGCTCGGCGTACCCGTGCTCGGCGTGCTCCGCCGCGACGCCGGGCTCTCGGCCCCCGACCGGTACCTCGGCCTTGTGCCCGTGGCGGAGCGCCGCCGGGAGGCGCGGGAGGCTCTGGACTCCGTCCGCGCCACGGCCGCCCGCTCCTGCGACCTGGACGGGATACTCTCCCGCGCTCGCTCCGCCGGACCGCTCGGCGCCCGGCCCTGGAGCCCCGACTCCCCGGAGCCCGCGCCGCCCGCCCGCGTCGCGGTCGCCGCAGGGCCCGCCTTCTCGTTCGTGTACCCGGAGAACCTGGAGATGCTCCGGGGCGCCGGGGCGGAGGTCGAGACGTTCGACCCCGCGCGGGACAAGGAGTTGCCGGAGGGGACGGACGCCCTCTACCTCGGCGGCGGTTTCCCGGAGACCTATGCGGAGGAGCTCTCGGCCAACGAGCCCCTGCGGGAAGAGGTCCGGGAGTTCGCCGGGAGCGGGCAGCCCGTGGTCGCCGAGTGCGGCGGCCTCCTGTATCTGTGCCGGGAGCTCGACGGCCGCCCGATGTGCGGCGTCCTCGATGCGGCATCGCGGATGACGGACCGGCTCTCCCTGGGCTACCGGAAGGCCCGGGCGCCGGTGGACTCGCCGCTCGCCGAAAGGGACGCTGCGGTGCGTGGCCACGAGTTCCACTACTCGGCGGTCGAGCCGGGGGCCGGTACGCCGCCGCTGGCCGCCCCGGCCTGGGAGTTCGACGGGGTCCGCATGGAGGGCTTCGCGCGGGGCGGGGTACACGCGAGCTACCTCCACACCCACTGGGCGGCGATGCCGGAGCTTCCGCGGCGGCTGGTGCGGTGCGCGGCGGAGGTGCGGGCGTGAGCGGCCATCTCACCGGGGTCGGGGTGGGTCCGGGGGATCCGGAGCTACTGACCCTCAAGGGTCTGCGCGCGCTGCGGGAGGCGGACGTGGTCTTCGTGCCCGTCGGGGACACGGGCGAGGTCGGCCGGGCGGAGAGGACCGTGCTGGCGTACCTGGAGCCGGAGGGGGTGCGGCGCCTGCTCTTCGCTCTCTCCGGCGACGAGGCGGCGCAGCGGCGCAACTGGCGGGAGGCCGCCCGGGAGGTTGCAGCTGCTCTGCGGGAGGGGAAGACCTGCGCCTTCGCCACCATCGGGGACCCGAACGTCTACTCTACCTTTACCTACCTCGTGCGCGCGGTGCGGGAGGAGCTTCCGGAGGCCGGGGTCTCGACGGTACCGGGCATTACGGCGATGCAGGACCTGGCATCGCGGAGCGGGATGGTCCTGCTGGAGGGGGATGAGCGGCTCGCGCTCCTGCCCTTCACGGCGGGGGAGGAGCCACTGCGGCGGGCTCTCGGGGAGTTCGAGACGGTGGTCTGCTACAAGGGCGGGAGCCGGCTCCCCGGGGTGCTCGGGGTGGCGGAGGAGGCCGGGCGCCTGGACGGCGCGGTCTACGGGTCGCGGCTCGGCATAGAGGGGGAGGAGGTACTCCCGGCGCGGGAGGCCGCGGGCCGGGAGGGAGCTTATCTGTCTACGGTGATCTTCGGAAAGGGGCGGGCATGAGCAAGGTCTGGTTCGTAGGGGCGGGGCCGGGGGCCGCGGACCTCATAACGCTCCGCGGGGCGAAGGTCGTCTCGGAGGCGGACGTGGTCGTGTGGGCCCGGAGCCTCGTTATGGAGGAGGTGCTGGAGCACGCCTCCCCGGAAGCGGAGGTCTTCGAGTCCACCAGCGTCCCGCTGGAGCGGGTGCGGGAGCTCTACGAGCGGGCCGTCCACGAGGACCTCCGTATCGCCCGGATACACTCCGGCGACCCGAGCCTCTGGGGGGCCGTCCTGGAGCAGATAGAGCTCTGCGAGGACCTCGGGCTCGACTGGGAGATAGTCCCCGGCGTCGCCTCGTTCGGGGCTGCGGCAGCGGCCCTCGGGCGGGAGCTCACGGTCCCCGAGGTCTCGCAGTCCGTGATCCTGACCCGCCGCGCGAGCCGCACCCCGATGCCAAACAACGAGGACATAAAGGCTTTCGCCGCCCACGGCACGACCATGGCGATCTTCCTCTCCGCCGCGAGGCCCCGGGCGTTGCAGGAGGACCTGCTGGAGGGGGGCTACGCCCCGGAGACGCCGTGCGCCGTGGTCTACCGGGCGAGCTGGCCCGACGAGCAAGTCATAGAGTGCCCGCTGGAGGAGCTCGCGGACCGTATCCGGGCGGCGGGATTCACCCGGCAGGCGCTGGTCTTTGTCGGGCCGGGGCTCGCTGCCGGGGGCACGCGCTCCCACCTCTACGACCCCGGCTTCTCCCACCGGTTCCGCAAGGCGGAGGACCGCAAGGCGGACCGCCGCCGGGACCGGGCCCCGGACGCCGTGGCCGACGGGAAGAGTTAGGAGAGGGGATGCCGCCGCGCAGGATCAGCGAGCCCTCCATGCCCCCGAGCATGAAGAAGGTCACGGGGGAGAGCCTCCGTACCGGCTGGACCACGGGTAGCTGCGCCGCCGCCGCGGCCAAGGCCGCCGCCCGCGCGCTGGTCTCCGGCGAGCGGCAGGAGGAGGTCGAGATAAAGCTCCCCCGCAAGGGAGAGGAGCAGCGCGTCCGGTTCGACGTGGAGCGGTGCGAGCTCTCGCCGCAGGAGGACTGGGCCGAGGCCGTGGTGGTAAAGGACGCCGGGGACGACCCGGACGTCACCGACGGGGCGCACGTCACGGCCCGCGTCTCGTGGCGGGAGGAGCCGGGGATAGAGCTGGATCGCGGCCCGGGCGTAGGCCTCGTCACCAAGCCGGGGCTCGGGTTGCCGGTGGACGGCCCGGCCATAAACGACACCCCAAGGCGCATGATCGGGTACTCCGTAGAGGAGGCTGCGGACCCGGACGAGCGGGGCCTGCGTGTCGAGATAAGCGTCCCCGGCGGCGAAGGGATGGCAGAGAAGACCACGAACGACCGGCTCGGCATCGTCGGCGGCATCTCCATCCTCGGGACGACCGGCATCGTCCGGCCGTTCTCGACGGCGTCCTGGCGGGCGAGCGTCGGGCAGGCGGTGGACGTGATGGGCGCCCAGGGCCACGAGGTCTTCGTGCTCTCGACCGGCGGCCTCACCGAAAGGGCGGCGATGCGCCTCCTGCCGGAGCTCGAAGAGGTCTGTTTTATCGAGGTGGGGGACTTCACGGGGCACGCGGTAAAGAAGGCCCTGGAGAACCGGCTGCACCGCATGTTCTTCGTGGGCATGGCGGGCAAGCTAGCCAAGCTCGCCGCCGGGGTGATGATGACCCACTGGACCCG
>JACCZN010000253.1 GCA_013695915.1 Rubrobacter sp. | reverse complement strand
CGGACGACGCTCCCGGCGATCCACCGGCGGGTGCTTGAGTGGCTGCTGGAGGATCTAGTTTTGTGGTTCATCGAGACCGACCGGATAAAGAGCTTCCGTCCTCGTCGAATCTAACGAAGTAGTACTAGAACCTGCATAACGCGCAACTCACGCATGTTGTTCGACTGCGAGATCGAGCGCTCGACCTACATAGGCGATGTGCCTACTCGTGCAGGTCTATCGGATTTTTCATATAGGCTTCAGAAGGAGTAGCCGAAGGCCGCGCAGTCTTCCTGGTAGCGTCTGCCGACCGCCTCGGCCAGCTCTTCGTCGTAGAAGCTGCGGTAATCCGGCTGCTCTCGACGCCGGGACCGGTTCGAATGAGGGAGGCTCAGCTCGACACCCAGCTTCTCCGTCACGAAACCGAAGTCCCGCTCCAGCTCCTAGAAACGGCCCAGAAAATCCACGGGCAGGCCGTCTCCCGCACCACGGCTGATGGCAAGGTGCTGAGACCGGAAGTGGACGTTGGCCTTCTCGTCCGGGATCGAGCACACGGCCTCGGCGAACTCTCTAAAGCTCATGCCCGGGCGCAGCTCGGCGCCGTCGTGAGGCTCTTGGTCTATCCCGACCACCTTCGGGTTGATCTTGGAGTAGTAGCAGGAGACGAGCCGGTCGTAGGGGTTCCGGACAAAGGAGAACTTGAAGTAGCCCCGGTAGCGGCTCTCCAGCCCCGAGAGGAACCGGTCCCCGGAGACTATGGCGCCCTCGCGGGCGAGGATCTTGTGCGCGTGCCCGCGGTCACCGGCTTCGGCGGGGTCTCTACCGAAGAGCGGCAGTAGCGCCGTTTTTATGCTGGTACAGGCCACCTTGGGCGTTACGACGTAGACGAAGCGGTGCTCCTCCGATACCGCGCACCTCATGTCTCTCAACCGGGCATCGGGTTCCGGCTCCGGCGAGCCGCCGTCCGGCAGGACTCTGCCCTGACGAAGCCAGGAGGCCACACCTTCGGTGATACGTTGAGCGAAGGTCACCAGAAGCTCCCTCCAGACACGGAACCGCGAACGACTCGCGCCATGCTACCACGAACCTGCCCGGGCTCTATCTTTCGATAGCTCGGGCTCACTGCGATCATAGTTCGCCCTGGACACTGTAGACTTCCGCCGTGCTCGAGAGCACCGGATACGCTTTCGTGCCGGACTCTCGAATGTGTCCCGGCCAGTTGAGAACGGCTTGTTTCGGGATATTCGAGAGCTTCCACGAGACATCGGGGGCAGGATCATTTGCCCGGCCTCTCCACGTAGAGCCGCGTCGCGCGGCTTTCAAGAACCTTTAGACGGTAGGGCGAGCACGACGTTCTCCTCCGGGTGCTCCGGAAAGACCGCCCGGATCTCCAGACGGCCCCCCAGGACAGCAAGGTAGGACGAGAGCGTCGTGAGGCTCATGTCGGCCCGCCTCTCGATCTTCGCTACGTAGGGCTGGGAGACGCCGAGTCCTCGTGCCACGTCGGCCTGGGTCGCCCCGGCGGCCTCTCGCAGCTCGTGCAGCGAGATCAGGGCGTCGTAGGCATGGCCCAACTCCTCGACCCGGGCCCGCCGGGCCGGATCCTCGTCTATGGGTCTTGCAAGCTCCCGAAACTTGTTGCGCCCGCTCATGAAATCTCTCCTTCCTCGCGTAGCTCTTGCAGGTGCTCGTCGTACAGTCGGTCGGCCTGCGGGACCTTCTCCTCGTAGAACTCCCGCCACCGGCCCGTCTTGTCACCGCCCACTAGGAGTATCGCCATCCGCCGCGGATCGAAAGCGAACAACACCCTCAAGTTGCCTCCTGGTGGCCTGAGCTCCTTCATGTTTGGGTGGCGGGACCCGCTCACCGTGTCTGCCAGAGGTCTTCCCAACCCTGGACCCTTCTCCTCCAGACGGAGCACCCCCGCCCTGACAGACTCTTGCTCGCCCTCCGACAATACCTCCCACCACGCCCCGAACTCGTCCGTATACTCTATCTCCCAGGTCACACTTCATTATAACCTATAAGTTATTCAAAGCCGATAGGGGGCGCAACCGACTCCGGTGGCGGCCCCTACCACCGGTATGGGGCAGGTCCTCTGCTGTACGAAGGTCTGCCGGGGAGCAGGGTAACTCGCGCTCCCCGGGGGCCGCCCTACTCCGGGTCCCTCTTGTAACCCAGACGTGCGAGCAGGTCCCCCGCATGTTCCTCGAAGATGCGCTCGTCCTCCCCGGTGAAGACGTTCTTCCAGTCCCCGGCGACGCCTTTCCTGTGGCTGACGGAGGAGGAGTCCTCCTCTCCTTGCCGCCGCTTCGACGACCTCTCGAAGCCTGTCGCCTCTATACACTCTCTTATGGTCCCGGGCTCCGCGTCGGCGCCGAGGAAGCGTAGCAGGCGCTCCGCCTCTTGCTCCGGGCTTGCGAGCAGGTCCTCGTAGCGCACCTCGAAGTAGCGGTCTCCCAGAAGCCCGGGGCCGCGCTCGACCGCCTCCGCCACCTCGGAGGCCCAGCCACGGGCGATGGCCGTCAGCCTCTCTCTCGTGAAGATGCTCTCGCCGGCTAGAGATGCGGGGTCCTCGCGGTACGCCCGGCGTTTCCTGATCTCCTCGGGCTCCAGCTCGTAGATCCAGCTCTCGTCCCGGGAGCGGCTCCACATGAAGTGCATCAGGGAGACGGCCACGTCCCGGCCGTCCCGTATCACGTGTATGACCTTTGCGTCGGGAGAGATCCTGGAGATCTCCTCCACCACCCCCGCGCCGCTGTACGGCGGTGCCCCGGTCTCCGGGCCGGGGCCGCCGAGCCTGGACACGTCCATCTCGTGAAGGACCTTGCCGCTCATGAAAGGCGTTTTGTCCCCCACTATCCTCTTGCCGGGGCTGCGCCTGCGGAGGCGGGAGAGCCTGCGGTTCATGAAGTACTCGACCGCCAGCCGGGTGAGGTTGTCTACGTGGTCTTCCGGCGAGAGCCTGTCCTGCGCCGTCCAGACCGACCGCTCTATCCACAGCTTCAGGTACTCGGAATCGGCGAGGGCGTTGTAGAGCGAGCTAGGCTTGAGCCTGGGGTGCAACTCCTTGAACTCCTCCTGCCGGAAGTTCCTGTCGAAGAAGTTGCCCTCGCCCTTGCAGGCTATCTCCGGGTGAGCGTCGAGCAGCCGCATGAGCCACGTAGTGCCGGACCGTCCACGCCCCACCATGAAGAACAGCGGCGCCCTCTCGCCGGAGAGAGCACTCCCGGGTCTCCGGCGAAGCTCTACGTTCTTCCGGAGCTCCGCGACCTGACGGTTCTTCGCTCCCAGGTTGTCCTGCAACAGCCTCTGGCGTTCCTTGAGCCGGGTGATCTCCGCCTCCTGCGCCTCGATCCTGGCCTGCAAGTCTTCGAGGTTCGGTAGCTCCCGGGACGGCTCCCCGCTCATACTCCCCCGGAGCGGGAAGCCGGAGACCCGCCCTCGGCAAGTACGTATCGGGGAGTCAGGCTCCTGACCGTAAGAGATTGCATAAGAAGAGCTTAACATTGCCAACGGGCCGAGACCGGCCCTGCCCGAGAAGCCCGGCGCCGGGCGTGCCCCGTGAAGCTGTAGCGGCGCCGACAGCTCCGGGCTGATTTACAATAAGTATGCGTCAGCGCGGGTCCGGCCTTGACAAGCGGCTACAAGGTATCTACTATCCGTACGTACGTTGGCGAGCGATTGAGGAGACTCTTGAGCAGGGTTTCGCAGAGAGAGCAGATAGAGGTCTCGGGGCTCAGGATAGAGCCCGCTGACCTGCTCGCCCCCCCGATTCACCCACGAGTAACCCAGGATGGCCCTGTCCCGACCGCCCGACTAATTATCCGGGCGGGCCGGGATGGCGTCATCCGGTCCGCCTGAGATACCGGTCACGGGGCACGGAGCCCTCGTTCCCGGGTCGAGTTACGTAGAGCAGCAGGCTTTCGGCTACTGAACGGGGTACAACGTGGAGAACACCGCCTTCAACAACCTGAACATAGAGTACAAACCTCGCACCGGCAGCGAGGCCCTGTGCGAGGCCCTCCTGGACGAGGGGGTCGAGCACCTCTTCGGGTATCCGGGGGGTGCGATCATGCCGTTCTACGACACCCTCTACGACTACCCGCTAAAGCACGTGCTCGTGCGCCACGAACAGGCCGCTGCCCACGCCGCCGACGGGTACTCCCGCGCTACCGGCAAGGTCGGGGTCTGCATCGCGACCAGCGGTCCGGGGGCGACCAACCTCGTCACCGGGCTCGCGACCGCCCAGATGGACTCCGTGCCGCTCGTGGCGATAACCGGGCAGGTCGGGCGCCCGGCGATGGGCAAGGACTCCTTCCAGGAGACCAACGTCATGGGCATGACCCTGCCGTTCACCAAGCACTCCTTCCTCGTCGAGGACCCCGACGAGCTCTACCCGACCCTGCGCCGGGCCTTCGAGATAGCGCGCTCCGGACGGCCGGGTCCCGTCCTCGTGGACGTGCCGAAGGACGTGCAGCTCGCCGCCTGCGCCGCCTCCGGCGAGAACGGGCGCGGCTACCGGAGGCTCCGGGAGGCCGAGGCCCCGCTCTCCTCGCCCGCCCTCGAAGCCGCCGCGACGCTCCTGCGCCGGGCCAGGAAGCCCCTCATACTCGCCGGGCACGGGGTCACCATCTCCGGGGCGGAGAAGGAGCTCCGGCTCCTCGCCGAGCGAACCGGCACCCCGGTCGTCACGACCCTGCTCGGCATCAGCGCCATCCCCGAGGACCATCCGCTCTACCTCGGGTGGCCGGGGATGCACGGGGCCGCCAGCGTCAACCGGGCCATAGACCAGGCCGACCTCCTCTTCGCGGTCGGGATGCGGTTCGACGACCGGATCACGGGCGCGGTAGGCAAGTTCGCTCCGAACGCAAAGATAGTCCACATAGACGTGGACCCCTCCGAGCTCGGGAAGGTCGTAAAGCCGACCGTCGGCATCGCCGCCGACGCCAGACCCGCGCTGCGCGGTGTCCTCGGACACTTCGAGGAGACCTCCTCCGACAGCCCCGAGCGCGCGGGCTGGCGGGAGGCGTTGGCCGAGAGCCAGCGGCCGGAGAAGGCGCGGGAGGACGCCGCCCGCGGCGAGCACGGCCCCATCCGGATCATGGACGCCATAAACGACGTTACCGGCGGGGACGTCCGGCTCGTCACCGACGTGGGCCAGCACCAGATGTGGGCCGCGCAGTTCTTCGAGTTCACCAAGAGGAACAGCCACATAACCTCCGGGGGCCTCGGCACGATGGGCTTCGCCCTCCCGGCGGCGATGGGCGTCGCCTTCGCCTACCCGGACGAGAACGTGTGGGTCGTCGCCGGGGACGGCGGGTTCCAGATGAACCTCCAGGAGCTCGCGACCATCCGGGACTTCGGGCTGAACATAAACGTCGCCATCCTGAACAACGGCTACCTCGGCATGGTCCGCCAGTGGCAGCACTTCTTCCACAACGACCGCTACTCCCAGACCCCCATAACGGGCCCGGAGTACCCGCAGCTCGCCCGCTCCTACGGGCTCGACGCCCGCGCCGTCGAGCCGGGCGACGACATAGAGGACGCTGTCCGCTGGGCGCAGGAGCGCCGGGGCTGCACCATCCTGGACTTCCGCATAGACCCGGAGGCCAACGTCTACCCCATGATCCCCTCCGGCATGAGCGTCAACGAGACGATCGAAGAAGACGGTGTCTAGGGGAGCAGGGTCCCCGGCGACCGGCGCCTTCACCGGGACGGCGGCGAACGCGGTCGAGGTGAGCATCTCCGGCGGGATACTCTCGCTGAACCGCTTCCTGATGACCCTCCAGAACAAGCGGATGCCCCTCAAGGGCTTCACCCTCGGCCGCGACCGCGAGGGCCTGCGGGCCACGGTCCTGCTCGACTGCCCCGAGGAGGACGCCCGCCGGTACACCACCGTCCTCGCGGGCCTCGAGGACGTAAAGAACACCGAGGCCGCGAACGACGCGCTCGAGGTGGTGCTGCTCAAGGTCTCGGGCGTCGGGTGGAAGGAGTCGGAGGCTGCCGGGGTCTCGGCCCACGAGAGCGGGGGCACGGTGGTAGCCTCCGGCAGACCGGCCGACGTTGCGGCCTGGATCTCCGGGTTGGAGGACGTAGAGGACATAGTGAGGCTCGGGCCGGTGGCCCGGCCGGGGAACGGAGGAGACTGATATGGCCCGGGTATACCGCGAGACCGACATCGGAAGCGAGATCTTCGACCGCAAGGTAGCGGTCCTGGGCTACGGGAGCCAGGGCCACGCCCACGCCCTGAACCTCAAGGACTCCGGCGGCGAGGTCGTCGTCGGGCTCTACGAGGGCAGCGGGAGCTGGGCAAAGGCCAAGGACGCGGGGCTCCAGGTAATGACCACCGCCGACGCCGTGCGCTGGGCCGACGTCGTGATGGTCCTCCTCCCCGATGAGAAGCAGCCGGACGTCTACGAGAGCGAGATAGCGCCGAACCTCTCCGAGGGGATGCTGCTCCTCTTCGGCCACGGGTTCAACATCCACTTCAACCAGATACAGCCCCCGCCAGAGGTCGACCTTGGTCTCGTGGCGCCCAAGGGGCCGGGACACGTGCTCCGCAGGCTCTTCGAGGAGGGCAAGGGCATGCCCGCCCTCTTCTCCGCCGAGAACGACGCCTCCGGCAACGCCCGCGCCCTCGTGCTCTCCTACGCCCG
>JACCZN010000090.1 GCA_013695915.1 Rubrobacter sp. | reverse complement strand
GTGGCGGGCTGCGCCGCGGCCCTCTCCGCCGCCCGGAGCGGGTCGGAGGTCGCGCTTCTGACCAAGCTCGCCGACCCGGAGGAGGCCAACACCCGCTACGCGCAGGGCGGCATCATCTACACCGGGCCGGATGACTCGCCGGAGCTCCTGGCGGAGGACGTGCTCGTCGCCGGTGCCGGGGCTGGCCACCCGGAGGCCGCGGCCCTGCTCGCCGCCGAGGGGCCGCCGCTCGTGCGGAAGCTCCTCATAGACGAGCTCGCGGTACCGTTCGACCGGGACGAGGGCGGCTTCGAGGGGCTTCACCTGACCCGGGAGGGGGCGCATTCGGTCGAGCGCATCGTTCACCACAGGGACACCACCGGCTCGGAGGTGCAGCGCGCCCTCACCTCCGCGGTGGAGAGGGAGGAGCGAGTCACGGTCCTCCCGGGGGCCGTGGCGCTGGATCTCGTGGTCTCCGGCGGCCGGTGTACCGGGGTCCACGCCGTGCGGGACGGAGAGCCCGTCTATATCTCCGGGAGCGTCGTGCTCGCCACCGGCGGCCTCGGCGGACTCTACGAGCACACCACCAACCCCCCGTCGGCGACCGGCGACGGCGTCGCGCTCGCCCTGCGGGCCGGAGCGACGGTCCGGGACCTCCACTACGTGCAGTTCCACCCGACCGCGCTCTACGCTCCGGAGGAGCGGTTCCTGATCTCCGAGGCCGTGCGCGGCGAGGGCGGCGTGCTCCGCGACGCCCGGGGACGGGAGTTCGTGGACCACCCGCTCGGTGCGCTCGCCCCGCGGGACGTGGTGGCCCGCGAGATAGCCTCCATGATGGAGCGCACCGGCTCGCCGTGCGCCTACCTGGACCTCACCCACCTCCCGGGAGCGTGGGTCTCCGAACGGTTCCCCGCCATAATGGCCCGCTGCCTCGCGCAGGGCCTGGACTTCACGGCCGAGCCCATCCCGGTCTTGCCCGCCGCCCACTACGCCTGCGGGGGTGTCGCGGCGGACGGCCGGGGCAGGACGAGCCTCCCGGGGCTCTGGGCCGCCGGCGAGGTCGCCCGCACCGGCCTCCACGGCGCGAACCGCCTCGCCTCGACCTCGCTCCTCGAAGGGCTCGTCTGGGGCTGGCGTTCCGGAGGGGATGCCGCCCGGACGGCCCGTCCGCTACCCTCCCCGCCTGCCGACCCGCCGGACCTCTTCCGCGAGCCCGCGCCGGAGGCGGCCTGGGGACGGTTGCGGAGTATCATGTGGCAGAGGGCCGGGCTCGTCCGCACCGGAGAGAGCCTCCGGGAGGGCCTCGCGGAGCTCTCCGCCCTGGAGAGGAGTTTCGGTGACACCCGGCTCCGCGGCCCGCTGCTGGTCGCCCGGACGGTGCTCCGGGGGGCGCTGCTCGACGGCAAGAGCCGCGGCTGCCACTACAGGAGAGACGCGGAGCCCGGCGAGGCGGCCGGCCCTCCGCAAGCAGAGCCGGCCGCCGGGCACGCCTAGGCCGCGCCCCGGACCACCGGAGAGGAGACCCGTGCCGATATACCTGGACAACAACGCCACGACCCCTCTCGACGAGCGGGTCCTGGAGGCAATGCTCCCCTACCTCGGAGAGCACTACGGTAACCCTTCCTCCTCGACCCACGCCTTCGGGTGGACCGCCGAGGCCGCCGTAGACCTCGCCCGCGAGGAGCTCGCCGGCGCGGTGGGGGGCTCGCCGAAGGAGTTTACCTTCGTAAGCGGGGCCACGGAGGCCGACAACCTGGCCCTCTCCGGTACCCTCCGCCCCGGCGGCCACCTCGTTACCGCCGGGGCGGAGCACGAGGCCGTCCTGGAGACCGCCCGCTACCTCGAAAGCGCGGGCGTGCGGATCACGGTCCTGCCGGTCGACGGCCACGGGGTGCTGGACCCGGAGACTCTCCGCGCGGCGCTCCTCGAAGCGCCCGACGGCGAGCCCGCGCTCGTCTCCGTGATGCTCGCCAACAACGAGACCGGCACCCTGAACCCGGTGCGCGAGCTCGCGGAGACCGCCCACGAGTTCGGCGTACCCTTCCACACCGACGCCGCCCAGGCGCTCGGCAAGGTGCCCCTCGACATGGAGGACCTCGGCGTGGACCTCGCGAGCCTCTCCGCCCACAAGTGCTACGGTCCCAAGGGGGTCGGGGCGCTCTATGTCCGGCGCAGGCCCTGCAAAGGAGTCCGGCGGGTCCGGCCGGAGCCGCTCCTGCGCGGCGGGGGCCAGGAGAGAGGCCTCAGAAGCGGCACCCTGAACGTCCCCGGCATAGTCGGCCTCGGCCGGGCGGCGGCCCTCGCCGCCGGGTCGCTGCCGGAGGAGGCCGTCCGGGTTGCCGCTCTCCGGGACGGCCTCCAGCGGCGTCTCCTGCAAGCCCTCCCGGACGCCCGCGTCAACGGGCACCCCACCGGGCGGCTGTCGAACACGCTGAACGTCTCCTTCCCCGGCGTCGGGGCGGGGGACCTGCTCGCCGCGCTACCGGAGGTCGCCGCCGCCGCGGGCTCCGCCTGCACCTCGGCGAGCGCCGAGCCCTCCCACGTGCTGCGGGCGATGGGCCTCGGGGAAGACCTGGTGCTCTCCTCCGTCCGCTTCAGCCTCGGACGGTTCACCACCCCGGAGGAGGCCGAGCGGGCCGCGGAAGCCGTGGCCGGGGCCGTCGCCGGTCTCAGGGCCCCCGTTGCGTAAGGCGACAGAGAAGGCCGCCGGTCCCCGGGAGGTCTACCGGGCGGAGACCGGGAGCCCGCCAGACCTCGCGGCGCTCGTCCCGGCGCTCGGGCTCCGGCCCGGGACGGACCCGTTCGTGATGCTCGACGGCGAGGGGTGGGGGGCTTCGGTCCTCGCCTTCGAGCCCGAGAGGCACCTCGTGGTCGGGGACGACCGCTCGCCGTTCGAGGCTCTGCGGGAGTTGCAGAGGCCCGGGCTACCCCCGGCGCACCCCCTGGAAGGAGGAGAAGCACTCTTCGGCTACCTCTCCTACGACGCCGTCCGTCACCTGGAGCTCCTGCCGGAGACCGCCCGGGACGACCTCGGGCTGCCGCAGGCGCAGTTCATACTGCCCCGGTACACGGTCGGCACGGGCCCGCGGGGCTCCTGGGTCTCCGTCCCCGCCGGGGAGAGCCCGGAGGCCCTGCTCCGCACCCTCCGGGAGGTCTCCGTCCGTCCGCCCGCGTCCGGCGCCGTCGCGCCCGTGTGGACGGCGCCGGAGTCGAGCATGGGCCGCGAGGAGTACCTCTGGGCCGTGGAGCGGGTAAAGGAGTACGTCAGGGCCGGGGATGTGTTCCAGGTGAACATCTCCCAGCGCCTGGACCTCCCCTTCGACGGGGGCCCCCTCGCGCTCTACGGTACGCTCCGGAGGATAAACCCCTCCCCGTTCGGGGGCCTGCTCTCTTTTCCGGGCTCCGTGGCGGTCTCCAGCTCGCCGGAGCGGCTGGTAGAGCTCTCCGGGCGGCGGGCTTCGACGCGGCCCATCGCCGGGACCTACCCCCGCGAGGAGGCCGAGCGGCGGGGCCGGGAGGCGCTGCTCCTGGACCCCAAGGAGCGAGCCGAGCACGCTATGATCGTGGACCTCGAGCGCAACGACCTCGGACGGACCGCCTCCTACGGGACCGTCCGCGTCGAGGAGTTCATGACCACGGAGACCTACTCGCACGTCGTCCACCTGGTCTCCGAGGTGGTGGGGGAGCTCGCGCCGGATAGAGACGCCGTCTCCCTGCTCGCCGGGATGTTCCCCGGAGGCACTATCACCGGCTGTCCGAAGGTCCGCTGCATGGAGATAATAGAGGAGCTCGAGACCGTGCGCCGCGGGCTCTACACGGGCTCCTTCGGCTACCTCTCGGCCTGTGGGGAGTACATGGACATGAACATCGTGATCCGGACCATACTCCTCCGGAACGGCGTGGCCCACGCCCAGGCCGGCGGCGGCATCGTCGCGGACTCCAAGCCCGAGCGCGAGTACCGCGAGTCGCTCGACAAGGCCGCCGCCCTGCTGGAGAGCCTCGGTGTCCGGCCGGAGGTGCGGCCCTGAGCGGTCCCCACGGCCTCGTCTACCTGAACGGCGAGTACGTACCCGCCAGCGAGGCCCGGGTCCCCGTCTCGGACCGGGGCTTCGCCTACGGTGACGGCGCCTTCACCACGCTACGGGTCGCCGGGGGCGAGCCGCTCCTTCTGGACCGGCATCTCCGGAGGCTGCTGCGGGACCTCGCGGCGCTCCGCATCTCCCCGCCCAGCCCCGAAGAGCTCGCGGCGGCCTGCCGGGGCCTCGTGGAGCGGCTGGAGATGGGGGAGGGGGTCGTGAAGATCACCGTCACCCGCGGGCCCGGGGCCCGGGGACCCTCGCCGGGTAAGGGCGGGGAGCCCACCGTGGTAGTGACCGCCTCGGGGCTGCCGGAGCCGCGGCCTCCCCTGCGGGCCGTCTCCGTCCCCGACGCGCGCGGCTCCCTCGTGCGGCACAAGACGCTCAACTACCTCACGAGCGTCTTGGCCCTCTGGGAGGCGGAGGTTTCGGGACGGGACGAGGCGGTCTTCGTCCGGGATGGAGAGTTACTAGAGGCCTCGGTCTCGAACCTCGCCGGTGTGGCGGACGGGGAGCTGTTGACCCCTCCGGCCGGACGGGGCCTCCTCCCCGGGGTGGTGCGGGAGGTGCTGCTCGAGGCGGGGACCGTGGCGGAGGGGCCTCTGCCGGTGGATACCGGGGGGCCTCTCTACTGCATAAACGCCGTCCGGGGCGTGGAGCCGGTCGCGGAGCTCGACGGCCGGGGGCTGGCCCTCGACCGGGGGCTGGAGGAGCGGCTCCGGGGCGTGCTCGGGGAGTCCGGCGCCCTCTGATAGGCCGTGCCGGTCTGCGGGTACAATCAGCGTTCGGAGCCGACACGCAGGAGAGTAGAGGAGCGTTCCCATGGCTATAGCGACGATCAACCCGGCGACGGGCGAGGAGCTCGAGAGCTTCGACGCGCTGACCGAGGAGCAGGTGCAACAGAAGATAGCGCAGGCCGCCGAGACCTACCGCGAGTACCGCAAGACCACGTTCGCGGAGAGGGCCCGCATGCTGAACCGGGCGGCGGAGATCCTGGACGACGAGGCCGGAGAGCTCGGGCGCCTGATGACCACGGAGATGGGCAAGACGCTGGCGGCCGCCACTGCGGAGGCCCACAAGTGCGCCCGCGGTTGCCGCTACTACGCCGAGAACGCCGAGCGCTTCCTCGCCGACGAGCCCGCCGAGGTGGAAGGCGCCGAGGCCTATGTCAGCTACCAGCCCATAGGCCCCGTCCTCGCCGTGATGCCGTGGAACTTCCCGTTCTGGCAGGTCTTCCGCTTCGCCGCGCCCGCGCTCATGGCTGGTAACGTCGGTCTCCTCAAGCATGCCTCGAACGTGCCCCGGTGCGCCCTCGCCATAGAGGACGTCATCCACCGGGCCGGGTTTCCGGAGGGGGCCTTCCAGACGCTCCTCATAGGCTCCGGTCAGGTGCAGTCCGTGATCGAGGACCCTCACGTGCGGGCGGCGACGCT
>JACCZN010000229.1 GCA_013695915.1 Rubrobacter sp. | reverse complement strand
GGGACGCGGAACTCCGCGTCCCGCCTCCGTTCGAGCGTTGCTCTCTGTGCGCGTTTAGCGCCCGCCGTCCCGATCCTCGAAGCTTACGGGCCGCTCTCCGGCGCCAGCCTCCGTCGAGCAGTTACGCGAGCCACCCTGGCCCTCCCCGCCGCTCCAATCCTCCATCGTGCGGCCCGGCAGGTAGACTATGAAGAGCCACAGGACTATCGCGACGCCCGTCAGCGCAAGGAACCCCAGGAACTGCCAGACCTCTGAAGTCATGACCCTCTTTCGTCGCTGTGCTGGCCGCTCGACGACCGAACCCCACAAGCCCCCATGTCCGTCCTCCTTTGAGGATGCACGTCTTAAACAACATCAAGCTACTTCGTGCAGTACATAAACAATATATCGCTACAATTTGTTACGTCGTGAACGGGTTAACCCGCCGGGGAGCCGGGGGTTCTAGATGCCGGTGTGGCCGGGCCTCGGGTGCTTCACGGGGGAGCGTTGCCTGCGGCGTTTACTGGCGAGGGGCCTGGAGCCGGGGACCGCGGTCCGCCAGAGCGCGGGGAGCAGTATGCCGGGGCGCAGCAGGGCCGTCGGGTGTTTGAGGACGTTCTTGACCTCGAACATGGTCTTTACGGTATCCGGGCTCTCGACGGCGAGCTCCATGACCTCTTCGGAGACCCGGTGCGCGAGGCGGCGGGTGGGGTCGAGGTCTTCCACGCCGCTCGCCGACCACTGGGCGTCGTTGCTAACCGTCGTGGTCCAGCACGGCGCTACGGCCCGGACCTGGCGCCTGTGGAACCTCCGGGAGAGCCCGCGGAGGCTCCGCGGCCTGCGGTTGCGGCGCTCCGAGAGGCAGGCGTCCAGAGCTTCGCAGGCGAGGGCCGCCGCTGTCATGCCGCTGCCGTAGGAGGGGTTGAGCATGGTCGCGGCGTCCCCGAGGACCAGGAAACGCTCCGGGAGCTTTGCATCCTCGTAGTGGAGGCGGCGGTTCGCCGTGCGGCGGTAGCCGTAGGCCGGGGAGAGGGGCTCGGCGTCTCTTATGGCGTCGTAGATCAGGGGGCTCGGGAGGCTGCGGGCGAACTCCACGAACTTCTCGCTCTGCGTCGGCGGGTAGTCGCCGCCGCTGCCCGTGAGCACGGCGGTCCACCGCCCTCCCTCCACCTGCCGCAGCGTGCCGCCCCTCGGGTTGTTCGGCCAGGACGGGAGGACCGCGAGAGCCTTCCAGTCACCGGCGAAGTCTTCCGGCACCCGGTACCAGCGGCTCGCGTACCCGAGCCCGGCGTCCACGACCGTCTCCCGCGGCGGGTGGTACCCGAGCTCCGAGAGCCAGCGCGGGGCCCTGGAGCCGCCCCCGCTCGCGTCTACCACGAGGTCCGCGCCGAGCTCCTCGGGCTCCGCCCCGGCACCGCGGGGGCGGAGCCGCACGCCGGTCACCGCTCCCCGGCCGGCGAGGAGGCCGGTAACCTCCACCCGGCTCACGAACCTCACGCCGGAGCGGGCCTCCACCCGCCTCCGGATGCGCCACTCGAGGCGGGAGCGGGTCACGGCGCGCATGGTAATGCCGGAGCGGAAGCGGGGCAGCCGTCCGGAGGGGAACTCCGTCACGGTGTCGGCCGTCTGGTCGAGCAGCGGCCCCCCGTCATCGGCGAGCTCTCCGTCGAGACCCGGGAAGAGCTCCTCGAGGATCTCCGAGCCCCGGGTAGCGAGGCTGTGGAGGTGCCGCGCCTGCGGCACACCGCCGCGGAACTCCGGTCCTTCGGGGAGAGCGTCGCGTTCGAGGACCGTCACCCGGCCGAAGTGCCCGGACAGGACACGGGCCGCGAGGAGCCCGCCCACCCCAGCTCCTATAACGATGGCATGGTCTCTCGCGGTCGAACTCTTCCGGGTAAACCGCCTCGCAGTGCTTCTCATGCTGCAGATTGTATTACTTTGGCACGGGTCGTCAGCGAAGCTTCACACGCCCGCAATGGCCTGCGGCCGGCCGTGGGGCCCGCTTGATACTGGACCGCCATCAGGGTAAAGTCTATCTTTATATCGTGCTGCTCCGCCGGGCCAGCACGGGGGTGGAACCCGACCTGGGCTAAAAAGCGGCCGGAGGATGTTTTCTCTGAAAGATGCTGGGCTAAAGAGAGACCTGAGACGGAGGTTCCTGTTCCTCAGGACCATGCTGGCCCATCCCCGCCAGGTCGGGGCCGTGTGGCCCACCTCCCGGCATGCGGTCAGGGACCTTCTGGACCTCGCG
Source organism: Rubrobacter sp. (assembly GCA_013695915.1). Taxonomy (GTDB): domain Bacteria; phylum Actinomycetota; class Rubrobacteria; order Rubrobacterales; family Rubrobacteraceae; genus Rubrobacter_A. The sequence continues at coordinate 152 of JACCZN010000229.1, read as the reverse complement.
GACTTCGACAGCGCCCGGGTCGTGGTCGAGTTCGGCACCGGCACGGGCGTCTACACCAGGGAGGTGCTCGAACGCCTGCACCCGGAGGCCCGGTTCCTCAGCTTCGAGTTGGACCCGGACCTCGTCGCGGCCGTCTCCGAGCAGCTCGGAGA
>JACCZN010000130.1 GCA_013695915.1 Rubrobacter sp. | reverse complement strand
TCGACACAATGGCCGACCTCGCCCGCGGCGGCATGACCATGGTCGTCGCGACCCACGAGATGGGCTTCGCCCGCCAGGTGGCGGACCGCGTGATCTTTATGGACGAGGGACAGATAGTGGAGGTCGGACCCCCGGAACACTTCTTCGAGGAACCGGAGAACGAGCGCACGAAGCGCTTCCTGAGCCGGATACTCTGACGCGCCGGATGGAGAGCTTGCGCGAGCGGACCCGGCTGTTATTAACTACCCGGAGCCTCGGGCCAGCAGGGGAAACCTCCAGAACGAACTCGAAAGGACGGGAACTTTGACAGAGACTACAGGCATCCGGCGGCACCTGCTCGCGTTCGCGCTGGCGGCGGCACTGGCGTTCTTCCTGGCCGCCTGCGGCGGGAATGGCGGCGGGGACGGTGAGGAGGCCGGCGGTGAGGACGGAGAAGAGAACGGCAGCGTAGAAGGCCGACAGGTCACGGTAGCCTCGGACATCGCCTACCGGCCGTTCGAGTTCACCGAGGGCGGCGAGCCCACCGGCTTCGATATAGACCTGATGAACGAGATCTCCGAGCGGGCCGGGTTCGAGGTCGAGTACCAGAACGTCGGCTTCGACGGCATCGTGCAGGGCCTCGGCACCGGGCTCTACGAGGTCGCTATCTCGGCCATGACCATCACGCCGGAGCGGGCCGAGCAGGTAGACTTCTCCGAGCCGTACTTCAACGCCGACCAGTCGCTCCTCGTGCAGAGCGGCTCCGACATCCAGTCCACGGACGACCTCGCGGAGGCCAACGTCGGCGTGCAGATCGGCACCACCGGCGCTTCGGAGACCGAGAGCCTCCAGGAAGAGGGACAGGTGGCGGAGGTCACGACCTACGACACCGTGGAGGACGCCTTTACGGCGCTGGAGAACGGGCAGGTGGACGCCGTGATCAACGACTTCCCCGTCTCCGCCGACCGGGTGGAGACTACCGGCGACGACCTGGAGATCGTGGAGACCATCCCGACCGGCGAGCAGTACGGCATCGCCTTCCCGCAGGACAGCGAGCTCACAGAGCCCGTCAACGAGGCCCTCGCCGAAATAAAGGAGGACGGCACCTACGCCGAGATCTTCGAGGAGTGGTTCGGCCAGGAGCCCGAGGAGATACCGTAAGCCCCGGTACCCCCCGCACGGCAGAGACTAGAACGGAGCCCGGTTGCCGGTCGAGGTAGACTTCAGCGCCTTCAACCTGGAGAACATCCGGGAGCGGTACCTGGACTTCGGCCTGGTCTTTGCGGAGATGGACCTCATAGTCCAGGCCGTCCTCGTGACGATCTCACTGGCCCTGCTGGCGGAGGTCGTCGGGGTCGCCCTCGGGCTCGGGTTCTCCCTGCTGAAGGTCTCCGGCTCCTGGCTCCTGCGGTTCCCGGCGCAGGTGTACGTAGACATCTTCCGCGGCACGCCGCTCCTGGTGCAGATAATCATCATCTACTTCACGAGCCCGCTCATCGGCATCCAGTTCAACAGCCTGTTCTTTGCCGGGCTCGTGGCGCTCTCGCTGAACAGCTCGGCTTACGTGGCGGAGATCTTCCGGGCCGGAATCCAGAGCATAGACCGGGGCCAGATGGAGGCCGCCCGGGCCTCCGGGCTCTCCTACGGGCAGGCCATGCGGTACATCATCGTGCCGCAGGCCTTCCGCCGCGTGATACCCCCCCTCACCAACGAGTTCGTAATGCTCGTAAAAGACACCTCGCTCGTCTCGGTGATCGGGCTCGTCGAGCTTCTCCGGGCCGGCCGGATACTCCAGTCGGAGACGTTCAACGGCACGCCGCTCATCGCGGCGGCCCTGATCTACCTGGCTATCTGCCTGCCCCTGATCTACCTTGCCAACGCCCTCGAACGCCGCCTGAACCGCAAGACGGCCTAGAGTCTGGCCTCCAGATAGACGGGGCCGGACTTGTCGCTGCCCCCGGTCGGCTCCACGGTGACCTCGACGGAGGCACCCGCCTCAGCCCGAAAGGTGGTGGAACTCAGGAATCCAGCACGTCCCTGACGGAGCTCGGCACGCCCCGGGGGAGGTTCCTCAGGAGGAGGGAGCCGTGCGCCCCGTCCGCCTCGTAGTCTTCCTGCTGTAGCTCCAGATACTCTACCGCCCAGTCGGGAGGTATCTCGTGCCAGCCGTCCTCCGAGTGCTTGTAGGCCTTGAGCACCGCTATGAACCCATCCTCCTTAGCGACTTTCGACTCGCCGTCCACCTGCTCGCAGTAGGCTTTCGGAGAGTAGACACGCACCTTTATGTCCTCGTGGTCAGCCCCGAGGCCCACGCTCTTATAGAACTCGCGCCAGCCGGTCCGCTCCTGCTCCCGTCCGGCGGCCGCGGTATTCTTCCGGTCCTCTTGCTCCCGCTTATGCTGCTCCCGCTCCCGCCTCTCGCTGATGCTGATGTAGATGGCTCCGGAGACCGCGATGGCGGCCACTACTACTACGATTATTATCCCCAGGATAAACAATGTGCTGAGATCCGTCTGCAGGACTCCACCTCCCGTTTTTACGAATATTCTAGCCACGGCACCGCGCGCGTGCCACAGCGAGAGGCCTGCGGCTTCTGCACCGGCTTATCCGCGGGTATTCTGGTCACGGGTCGAGAGGTTCGCCGCGGCGGAGCCGGTTGGCGGCGTTGTGGGCCTGGCGGGTGGTCTCCGGCAGCCGGTAGCGCGGGGAGCACGCCAGCGTTAGCTCCCCGGCGCTCTGGAGGTCTATGCCGTTCCCGACCGATACGTAGACCGGAGAGACCTCGCGGCGGGTCCTCAGCACGCGGCCCACCACCTCCCCGCGGTCCACGAGGTCCACCCGGCTTCCCTTCTCCGGACCCGGCTCCGTGTAGCGCCCGACCAGCCGGGTCTTGGCGCACCCGATGCTGGGCACGGGGAGGTACAGTCCCAGATGCGAGGCGAGCCCTAGCCGCCGCGGGTGGGACCGGCCCTGGGCGTCGAAGATCACGGCGTCAACGGGTGACCGGACCTTCCGCAGAGCACCGGCCACGGAGGGTATCTCCCTGAACGCCAGAAGCCCCGGCACGTAGGGGAACGTCAGGAGAGCCTCGAACCCCTGCACCTCGACCACGGAGAGCTCCGGGAAGGTCAGCACGGCGACGGTCGCGTAGGCTCTTCCCTCGCCGGTGGATACGTCCGCCCCAGCGACGTACCGCACCCGGCCGAGGTCCAGGGCCGGTATCTCCGCCACCCGGGATGCAAGCTCACCCTGAAGCCGCCGGGCCTCGGCCGGTGAGAGGTCGAGGTCGTGAAGCCCCGAGACCTCTACGGCTCCTCCCAGGGGATCACGCGGTGCGGAACCACAGAAGACAAAGAGAAACCGGACCCGGCCGATGGAATCTGGAGGGGGGAAATGTTCTCATCGGTCGGTATCCGGTTGATAGTTAATATAACCGCTCCCTGTTACGAACCCGTTGCCGCGATGTTACAGTTCGGTTACGCTTGGGAAACAATTCTGTTGCTTTGCCGGTATTTCTTCAGGATCCAACCTCAACACCGCTCTCGACCGGGCGATTTTAGCTGAAGCTCGACTTCAGAGTCAGCTTCAGAGAAGTAGAGGTTGCCCGGAGCACCCAGCGGGTACCTCAACGTACCGTGACGTTCACGGTGTGGTAGCCGGTAGCGCCGGAGGGTATGGGCTCGGCCTCCTCCTCTGTCTGGGTCTCGCCCTCTCCGTCGGTGGCGCGGGCCTTGATGGTGTAGTCGCCGGGGCTGGCGTCCCACTCGTAGACGTACTGGCGCCAGGCGTCCTCGTCGAGTTGCTCCGCGAGGCGGGCGTCGTTCCAGGTCTCGCCGTCGTCGGTGGAGACCTCCACCCGCTCTATGCCGCGGGTCGGGGCCCAGGCGACGCCCCCGACCTGTACGGTCCCGGCGGAGAGCTCGTCGTCGTTGGAGACCGTGTCGATGCGGCTCTGGGTCTGTACGGGACCTTCCTTGGCCCAGCCGCGCTTTATCCAGTACACGTCGTAGTCCCAGTCCACGAGCTCTATCTCGGTGAGCCACTTGGTGGCGGAGATGTAGCCGTAGAGGCCGGGCACTACGAGGCGGACCGGATAGCCGTGCTTTGTGGGGAGCTCGTCGCCGTTCATGCCGAAGGCGACCAGGGCCTCGCGGCCGTCGAGGGCGAGCTCGGTCCTGAAGCCCGCCTCCCAGCCGTCGGCGCTGCGCCCGATGAGCTGCTCGGAGGCGCGCCCGAGCTTGTCCCGGGCGACACCCGCCTCGGCGAGCACGTCCGAGAGCAGGACTCCCGTCCAGCGTCCGTGCGAGATCAGGCCACCCCCGACCTCGTTGGAGACGCAGGAGAGCGTGATGTCGGACTCCCGGGCGGGCAGGGAGAGGAGGTCTTCATAGGAGAGCTCTATCGGGTTGTCCACCGCGCCGCCGATGTTGAGGGACCAGCGGTCCCGGTTTATGCGGGGGGAGGATATGGCCGTGTCTATAAGGTAGAAGTCGTCGGAGGGCGTGATCAGGTCGGGCATCCCCGGTACTTCTATGGAGGCTCCCGGCGGTGGCGCGGGGAGCGTCTCCACGGCGGAGGCGGCAGAGCCCCCACCGGAGGCCACCCCGGCGCCGGTGGCTCCCGAAGAGGCGACCTCCCCCGCGGAACCGGAGAGCAGGCGCCCCGCACCCGTCGCCGCGAGACCCGCCACCGCCGCGCCGCCGCTGAGCAGCAGGAAGCTCCTGCGGTCCACGGCGATACCACCACTCGAATACGCCTCGCGAGCCCGCACACCCTCCGGAAGCCTACCCTGCCCGGAGCCTCCGGCCTCCCGCGGCTCCGGGCTCTCGGAGCCCCGGAGACCCGAGGCGTCGAGCAGGAAGCCGGCGACGGCGGTACCGGCTCCCAGCGCGCCGAGCACGGCGAGCACCGTAAAGACCGGGGAGACGAACGGCTCGGAGAACACCGCGAGGAGGGCGACCGCCGCGAGCAGGGCGACCCCGCCGAGCCCCAGGAGCGTAGAGGACCGGCTCAGGACGCCGAGAAAGCCGCAGAAGGCCAGGGTGGAGAGCACTACCACGGAGACCAGTATCGGGGTCGCCGCCGACCCGAGGGTCCCGATGGCCTCCGTCGCAAGGCCCCCGGGCATCAGCTCTATGATCCGCTGGGAGACCGCGATGGGGATGGAAGGTATAAGCTCGTACAACCCCTGGACCAGCTCGGCGAGGCCGAACGCCACGCCGCCCCCCACTACTCCCGCTACCGCTGCTCTGAACCTGGTATTCAAGGTCTCTCTTTCGTAAGGATGCCTGTTAGGACCTGCTGCTCCATAAACCTTCCATGGTTATAACACCACTTGCCCTTTACTACGGAGGAGCGGCGTAAACGGATTACCTGGCTCCGCGCATTGCGGACGCCTCCGGCGCTAGAGGAGCGTGAAGATCAGGAACGCCCCCGCGAGGGCGAGGCTTCCGGCCACGATCACCAGGTAGGAGGCCGCGCCCGGGGCGAAGGTGCCGGAGGCTATACTGTTCCGGTTGCGCAGGAACTGCACCGTCCCCATGACGAGCGAGAGGCAACCGAGTATGGCGAGCGCCAGCCCGAAAGCCGCCGAGGCGCCTGCGGCGGTGTCCGAGGCGGGAGACGCGGCCGCTATCACCCCCGCCCGCTCGACCACGATGCCGATGGAAATGAGCCCCACCCCCGTCCTGACCCAGGAGAGGAGCGTCCGCTCGTTGGCGAGGTGCTCCCGCACCTCGGCCTCCGGTCTCTCGGTTGGTCTCTCCTCCTCCAAGCTCCTCCGTATACTCGTAGCTCCGCACAACAAGATAGCCTTCCGAGGCTATAATAGCCGACGAAAGGCGTCGACGGGAACGAGTAGGGCCGGATGGTACCGTAGGAGCGAGCCGGGGGCGGTGAGAAGCCCGGCACGGAGACCGGCCCGAACATCCTCCCCGAGCCGCCGACCGAAAGCGGAGCGCCCGGACCACAGTTCACCGGGCTCAGACGTCCAGTAGGCTCGGCCGGTCCCGCCCGTTACAGCGGAAGAGAGGTCCGGGGCTCTACGAGCGCCCCGGGCAAGCAGGGTGGTACCGCGAGAGCCCCGTGATAGGCTCCCGTCCCTGCGGCGGAGCAGGTCGTCTCCGGCCGTAGGGGCGGGAGCTTTCGTTTACGCGAGAAGGCGGTAGCGGTTATGGCGTTCGAGAAGGTAGGGCCACAGGTAGACCTCCCGGAGCTCGAGGAGCGGATGCTCGCTCTGTGGAACCGGATCGGGGCCTTCCAGAAGTCCGTGGAGCGCCGCCCGGCGGACGCGCCCTTCGTCTTCTACGAGGGACCACCGACGGCCAACGGGCGTCCCGGCTTCCACCACGCCCTCTCGCGGGCGTTCAAGGACATCGTGCCGCGCTACAAGACCATGCGGGGCTACCGCGTCGAGCGCAAGGGCGGCTGGGACTGCCACGGGCTGCCCGTGGAGCTCGAGGTGGAGAAGGAGCTCGGTCTCTCCGGTAAGAACGACGTCGAGGAGTACGGCGTCGAGGAGTTCAACCGGCTCTGCCGGGAGTCCGTCTTCCGCTACGTCGGGGACTGGCGCCGCATGAGCGACCGTCTCGGCTTCTGGCTCGACAACGACAACGCCTACTGGACGCTCGATAACTCCTACATAGAGAGCGTCTGGTGGGCCTTGAAGACGCTCCACGAGCGGGACCTCCTCTACGAGGGCTACAAGGTCACCGCCCACTGTCCCCACGACCAGACCTCCCTCTCCTCCGCTGAGGTCGCCATGGGCTACGAGGACATAGTGGACCCGAGCGTCTACGTCAGGTTCCCGCTGGAGGACCAGCCGGAGACGAGCCTCCTGGTGTGGACCACTACCCCGTGGACCCTCGTCTCGAACACCGCGACCGCCGCCCACCCGGAGGTGGAGTACGCGACCGTTCGGGTGAACGGCGAGGAGCTCGTGATGGCTCGCGAGCTCCTGGATCACGTGGTCGGCGAGGGGGAGTACGAGGTGCTGGAGACCAGGAAGGGCCGGGAGCTCGAAGGTCTGCGCTACCGGCGCCCGTTCGACTACGTACCCCTGGAAGACACCTCCGGCAACGCCTCCACCGTCGTGCTCGGCGACTACGTCACCACCGCCGAGGGCACCGGGCTAGTCCACACTGCCCCGGCTTTCGGCGAGGACGACGCCCGCACGGGCCGCCGCTACGGCCTGCCGACCCTCCACCCCGTAGGGAGCGACGGCACCTTCGACGAGCGCGTGGGACCCTTCGCCGGGCGGTTCGTCAAGGAGGCCGACCCGGGCCTCACCGAGGAGCTGCGGGAGAAGGGCCTCCTCTTCCGCTCCGAGGAGTACGAGCACGCCTACCCCCACTGCTGGCGGTGCGGCACACCCCTGCTCTACTACGCCAAAAAGGCTTGGTACGCCCGGACGACCGCGGTACTCGGCGAACTGCTAGAGGAGAACGAGAACATAAACTGGGTCCCCGACCACGTAAAGTGGGGCCGCTTCGGGGACTGGCTAAAGAACAACGTGGACTGGGCCCTCTCCCGCGAGCGCTACTGGGGCACCCCTCTCCCCATCTGGCGCACGGACTCCGGCGCGACGCTCGTAGTCGGGAGCATCGAGGAGCTGCGGGAGCTCGCCCTGGACCCGGTGCCCGACGACCTCCACCGTCCGTACATAGACGAGGTGCGCCTCCGGCACCCGGAGACCGGCGAGGAGGCCCGCCGGGTGCCGGAGGTCCTGGACGCCTGGTTCGACTCCGGAAGCATGCCGTTCGCCCAGTTCCACTACCCATACGGGCGGGAGAGCCTCGAAGGCGTCTTCCCCGCAGATTTCATCTGCGAGGCCGTGGACCAGACCCGGGGCTGGTTCTACTCGCTGCTCGCCAACTCCACGATGCTCTTCGGGACCCGCTCCTACAGGAACTGTCTCGTCCTCGGTCACATCCTCGACGCCGAGGGCAAGAAGATGTCCAAGAGCCGGGGCAACGTGGTCGACCCCTGGGAGGTCTTCGAGAATCAAGGCGCCGACGCCCTCCGCTGGGCGCTCTACACGGCGACGAGCCCCGGCAACCCGCGCCGGTTCTCCGTGGACCAGGTCGACGAGGCCGTCCGCAAGTACCTGCTGACCCTCTGGAACACGTACTCCTTCTCCGTAACCTACGCCCGCATCGACGGTTTCGTACCCGGCAGGGACCACGTCCCGCCGGAGGAGCGGAGCCTCATGGACCGCTGGGCGCTCTCGGAGCTCCAGCTAACGGTCGAAACCGTGACCGAACGGATGGAGGCCTACGACATAACGGCGGCCGGACGGGCCATCGGGGAGTTCGTGGACGAGCTCTCCAACTGGTACGTGCGGCGCAGCCGCCGCCGGTTCTGGAAGGGGGAGGATGACACCGACAAGCGGGCCGCCCACTCCACCCTCTACGAGTGCCTGGTCGCCGTGGCAAAGCTGACCGCGCCGTTTACCCCGTTCGTCGCCGAGGCCCTCTACCAGAACCTCGTGGTGAACCAGGATGCCGGAGCACCCGAGAGCGTCCACCTCGCGGACTGGCCGGAGCTCGAGGGCTCGCTCGTGGACCGGGAGCTATCGGAGAGGATGGCGGCGGCCCGGCTGGTCGTGGGGCTCGGCCGGGCGGCCCGCAACGCCACCGCCATAAAGACCCGCCAGCCCCTGCGGGAGGTCGTGGTGGTGCCCGGGGAGGCGGACGAGGGGCTCCGGGAGGGGGTGGAGAGCCTGCGCAGGATCCTCCTGGAAGAGCTGAACGTCAAGGGGCTCTCTTTCGGGGCGGCGGAGGACGTCGTCTCCTACAACCTCAAGCCGAACCTCGGCGTCGTGGGTCCGAAGTACGGCAGGCTGGTACCCGGCATCCGGGCCTCCCTCGCCGAGGCTTCCTCCGAGACCGGCGCCCGCGCCGCCGCCGGTGAGCCCGTCACCGTGGAGACCGGCGACACAGAGGTCACGCTCTCGCCCGAGGAGCTCCTCGTGGAGCCCGGCGAGCGCCCCGGCTACGCCATAGAGCGCGAGGGCGGCCTCACGGTCGCGCTCGACACCCGCCTCGACCCCGAACTCGTGGACGAAGGCCTCGTCAGGGAGCTCGTCCACCGGGTGCAGAACCTCCGCCGGGAGAGGGGCTTCGAGATAGAGTCTCCCATCTCGGCGGGCCTCTCCGGTAGCGAACGGCTCTCGGAGCTACTCTCGGGCCGGTGGGGCGAGTACTTCAAGGCCGAGGTGCTCGCCCGGGAGCTTGCCCTCGACGGCGACGCCCCGGCCGACGGCCAAGGGGTGCTTCTGGAGATAGAGGGAGAAGAGGTGCGGGTCAGGCTGGATCCTCTCGGGTAGCATGGGGGTACGCTCGTCGGGCTCCGTCCGGGATAAGAAGCCGGTAAAAAGGGTATGATGTAGCACTCGGAGCTTTTGTACGATAATCAGAGAGGGAGGTCCAGGTTGTTCGGTAGAGAGAGCAAGGCGGAGAAGCTAAAGAGAGAGGCGAAGCAGGATCCCCTGTCCTTTCTCTCCGTGGCGTCCCTGAGCGCCGCGGCGTCCGAGGCCCGGCCCCTGGCGGAGAGGCTGCTCTACGACGACGACCTGAGGGACAACCTCCGCACCCTCATAGAGGCGGCCCGCAAGATACTCGACGAGCTATCCGACGAGGACCCCAGGGACATCGTCGCCCGGCTCTGGGACGACGACAAGCTCCGCCGTCAGGTCGAGGAGGCGGTACAGGCCGTCCAGCAGGGCTCGAAGAGGATACAGGGCAAGAAGGTAAAGACCGGCGGAGGTGGCTTCCGCAAG
>JACCZN010000095.1 GCA_013695915.1 Rubrobacter sp. | reverse complement strand
CCCTGGCGGTCCCGGAGTTTGCCAGGGACTGCCCGATCCTGCGGGCGACCTCCGCGACGCTGGAGAGGTCCGCCGCGCCGTCGTCGCCCTGCGGCGTGTCCACGGCTATGAAGAGCACGTCGGAGCTACCCACCACCTCCTGGAACTCCTCGGGGCCGCGGAAGAAGAGGCTCCGCTCCTCCGGGAGCTTGCCGCCGGAGAGGCGTTCCACCAGCTCCTCGAGACCCGGCTCGTAGATCGGGACCCGCCCCTCCCGGAGCTCGGCTATCCGGCCCTCGTCCCGGTCCACGCACGTGACCCGGTGCCCGACGCGGGCCAGACACGCCCCCGTGACCAGCCCCACGTAGCCCGCTCCGACAACCCCTATGTCGTACTTCTCCGTCATAGCAACGCCGCTCCAGACAAACCCGCCGCCCGGGGCCGGACGGACGACCTCTAATGTACCAGCTACAGGCCGGTAGCTTACAGCATGCGGGCGGGGAAGGCCTCCTTTCGGGGTCCGCTCAGTACGCGCCCTTCCGGTTCAGCACGGCCCCGACGGTCTTGAGGATGATCTTGAGGTCCAGGGAGAGCGACCAGTTCTCTATGTAGTAGAGGTCGAGGCGGACCATGTCCTCGAAGGAGAGGTCGCTCCGGCCGCTGGTCTGCCAGTAGCCGGTGATGCCGGGGACCGCCGCCAGACGCCGCGTCTGGAGCTCGCCCAGGCGCTCGAAGTCGCGGAGGGGCAGCGGTCGTGGCCCCACGAGGCTCATGTCCCCGGCGAGCACGTTCAGGAGCTGTGGTAGCTCGTCTATGCTCCAGCGCCGGATGGACCGGCCAACCAGGGTCACCCGCGGGTCGTCCCGTATCTTGAAGGCCGCGCCGTCCGCCTCGTTCCGCTCTTCCAGGTCCTCCTGACGCTCCTCGGCGTCCGGGTGCATGGAGCGGAACTTGTAGCAGAGAAAGGCCTTGCCGTCCGCACCCGCCCGCGTCTGCCGGAAGAAGACCGGCCCCCGGGAGTCGAGCCTGACGGCCAGGGCTACCGCCAGTAGGAGCGGCGAGAGCGCCGCAAGGGCCGCGAGGGAGCCCGCCACGTCCAGCGCCCGCTTGAGCGCCCTCTGGGTGTTGTCGAGGCTCGGGTAATCTACCTCCAGGAGCGGGAGGCCCATGCCCGAGGAGAGCACGGCTCTGCCGCGGGTCAGGTGGACGGCGCCGGGTACTACCCTGAGACGGACGCCCCGCAGCCGCAGGGAGCGGAGGAGCTCCAGAAAGCTCTCGTCGGAGAGCCGTTCGGCACCGGTCAGCACGACGTGTTCAGCCCCCGAGCAGTCGAGCACCCCCCGCAGCTCCTCCAGGTCCACCCCGGAAGGGGAGATCCCGACCTCACCGGCCAGGGAGTAAGCGCCCGGCTCCTCCACCAGCCGCCGGAGCCGGGCGCGGCCCTCCGGCGGACCGACCACGACGGTCGGTACGAGGCCGAGCCCTCGCCGGTAGACCAGCTCTATCCCCTGCTCGTAGAGTAGCCGCAGCCCCCCGCTCGCGGCGAGGGCTATGGGAAGCGCGGTCAGGGCTACCCCCGGCGAGTAGCCGCTCTGCGGGTAGAGCACGGAGCCCGCCGAGACGAGGCCCGCCCACAGGAGGAGCCCCCCGATCAAGGCCCCCGGGCTCCGGCGGCGCGACGCCCGGTCGTAGAGGTCGAGCGCGCCGAAGACCGCGAGCCCGAGCGCGACCGGCACCGGCAGGACCCCGACGGCCCCCGCAACCGGCCCATCCCCCGCCAGGTACAGCGCCACCAGCAGCCCGAGCGCCAGGGAGACCGCGTCCAGCGCCAGCAGGGCCGCGACGCTCAGAGACCGCCTCAGGAACCCGCCGCCGAGTATCTTCTCCGTCATAGCCCCTAAGACTACTACCGGCCCGCCGCCGCTGCGCCGGAGAGGCCGAGCGCCCTCTCGACCTCCGCCGCCCGGGCCTCCCAGCCGTTGCGGCGGGCGACCTCGACCCTGGCCCGCACCCGCTCCGCCGTCTCCGAGACGGGAAGCCCCTCAAGAGCCTCCACGAACTCCCCGGGAGAACGGGCGAGGTACACGTGCTCGCCGAGCTCCGCGAGCGCCGGCAGGGGCGTCGCCACGACCGGCAGGCCGGTCGCCAGGCACTCGTAGGTCTTTGCCGGGGAGATGGCCCGCGTGAGGCCGTCCATCCGGTAGGGGATAAGGAGGGCGTCCACCCCGCGCAGAGCCTCCGGTAGCCCCGCGTGCGGCACCGTCCCCCGGTAGTACACGCCGGGCACCTCCAGGAGCCCCCTCATGCCCGGATCCAGCTCCCCGACGAGCCGCACCCCGTATCCGGCCCCGGCCACGGCCCGCAGCACGGCGGCGTCCACCCGCTCCCCGATGTGACCGAAGAAGCACACGGTGCGGACATCGCCGTCCCCGCTACCCCCGACCTCCCGGAAGGCCTCGAAGTCCACGCCCGGCCCGCTCAGGTAGGCGTCCGGGCGCACGGGGCGCACCTTCTCCAGGAGCGGGGCCGAGGTGCAGGAGACACTGTCCGCGCTCAGGAGCAGCTCCCTCTCGGTCTCCGCTATGTCTTTCGGCACCCCGGGGAACGCCCCGTAGTCGTCCGAGCAGTCGTAGAGCGTCCTTGCGGGCTCCAACCGCTGCAGGATCTCCAGGGTGGTCTCCGTCGGCGGGTAAGCGATGACCCCGGGCCGGGGACCGGCGAGGCGCCGGAGGTCCCGCACCACGCGCGGTACGAAGAGCTCCCGGTTGATCCACCGGAACACCCGGGAGGTCGGCGGGGCCACGAGCGGCGCGTAGACCGTGAGGTTCGGGTGGTGCCCGCCGGGGTCTCGGGAGCCCGGCCTCAGCAGGCGCTCCGCCGCCCGGCGCGCCGTGGCGGCTCGCGGCTTCGGGTTCGAGAGGCCGGTCGTCTCCACGAAGACCGTCCGGTGTCCCCTGCGGGCCAGCTCCGAGGCCAGGGCCTGGTGCCGCTGCCACAGGAAGTCCCACCGGATGCTGGAGAGCACCACGAGGGACGGCTCGCCCGTCCGGGCCACCTCTTCCCGCTACTCCGCGGCGGAGCCTGCCGGGTAACCGTAGCGGCGGAGCAGGGGGAAGGTCAGCGCCGTAACGGCCAGCCGGTCCCGGGGCTCCATCCTCTCCGTCCACTCCCGGTCCGGCCGCAGCTCCACGGTCCCGGTCTCGAAGCGGTTCGGGTTGCCGGAGACGGTGTGGCTGACGCCGAGCTTCACCCCCCTCTTGCCCTCCATCGGGACCTCGGCGCCCTCTTCCCCGAGGAGCCGGAGGATGCGCTCGAAGCTCTCCCGCGGGTTCTGGACGAAGTCCTCGTAGCGGAGCCTCAGGTACCTCTCCGGCTCGGGGCGCCAGAGCGCCTCCGCCGCCGCGTTCCACGCGTCCCAGAGCGCGGCGCTCTTCGGGGCGCTCATCCGGTGCATGTACTCTATCTCCTCGCTGTCGGGCTGGCGCTTCCTCTTGAGCCAGGAGAACGCCGCCGCCCGGGGGTCCCGGACCAGGTGCAGCACACGCAGGTCGATACCGGGGGCCATGCCGAGCGCGTAGCCGTAGGCCGGTTCCTTTGAAGAGTCCACGATCACGCGGCTCCCGGTCTCCGCGGCCATGGCGCCGTAGAGCATGCCGGTGTTCCCGAGGAGCTTCCCGAGGCGCTGGCGGAGTACCTCCCGCCCCCTCGGGACCAGCATGAGCGGCACGTGGCGGGTGCGGGTGCCGAGCTGCTGGAGCCGGACCATCTCGTGCGCATCCACGCCGTCCGGCCCGCCGAAGGCCTCGTCCAGTATCCCGGCCCAGACCGGACAGGATTGGAACGACGCGCCGCAGCCGCAGAGACGGTTCCCGATCAGGTTGTGCTTCCAGATAAAGTTCATCTCTCCGGCTGAGAAGAAGCCGTCCACCTGCCCGAGGCCGTTCGCGAGTATCGTGCTGCCGCTCCGCCCGAGGCCCGCTATGTAGAGCACCTTCACCCCGGCGCTCACTGCCCCTCCTCCCCGCCGGACCGTCCCCGGCGCAGGCGCCGCAGGTAGCGCCGCGCCACCTGCCAGAACGCCCGGACGAACTCCCTGTCGGTCGAGCTGAGGCCGAACAGGGCCAGCAGCGCGAGAAAGCAGGCCCCGAAGACCACCCCGACCGCCAGTATGGACGGTATGCCGTCGGGCAGGGGCAGTGGGCTCCGCGAGAGGTAGGCGGCCCCGGCGGCCAGGACCCCGGCTGAGAGGGGCTTGAGGTACTGCGGGCTGAACGGCCAGACCCCGAGGCGGCGGCGGACCATCACGAGCGTCGCCGCGTTCTCCAGCGAGATCGCAGCGGACACCCCGATGGCCGCCCCCACGAGACCGAACTCCGGCACGAG
>JACCZN010000094.1 GCA_013695915.1 Rubrobacter sp. | reverse complement strand
CCCGGGCTGGACACCACGGTGTGGTTCGGGGAGCTGGACCTCCGCTTGCGCAACACCAGCGGCTCGTATGTGCTTTTGAGGTCGTGGATGGGCGAGGACGGCAACCTCCACAACGAGGTGTGGGGACAGCCCTCCGACAGAGAGGTAGAGATCACTTCGGAGAAGGTCTTCGAGGGCGCCGGCGATGACGGCACGCCTCTCACCCGCTGGGAGACCCAAAAGACCGTCACAAAGGACGGGGAGGAAATCTCGAGCGAGGTGCTCAGGACGGTGACCTACACGGACCTCCTCTCCTGAGGCGACACTGGACCGTGAGTAGCATAAAGATGCATCGTGGAACAGCTCAGGCTCTTCGATCTCGGAGAGGTCCTTGACGAAGAGGGATGGGTAGAGTTCCTCAGACTGGACGAGTGCGCATCTCGGCAGCCTCGCCGCCCCGATGAGCTACAGCAGGTCCTGTTCCCCTACACGGAAGCTGTCCAACGACTGCGCTGGATGGGATCTCGCGGCAACGCTGTGACAGTCATGTGTCTACGACATCCGTGAGTCGGTCTGCACCCTGGGGATGTTCTCGGAGCCTTCTCTTGGCCGTACTCAGCCGCGCCTCGTCTCTCGTCTGCGTTTCGTCTTTCTACCATGCCACAGCATGCTGAGCGGGTTTTGCTGTACGGACACCACATATGCCGATCCTTACTTTTCGTGCTTTCTGTTACCGTATGAGCCTATACACTGAGTGTCTAAACCCGGGCAGTGGTAGGGAGTTTTGCTGCTCCCGGCTCTTGCTGGCCTCTGCGGAAACCTTCAAAGACCGGAGGAATGCATTTGGGGCACCTGGACAAGTATATAAGGGCTTACGGGCGCATCTCTAGCTCGGCCTCCCGCGGAATGCAGCGCGGTCGCGGGGGCGTTTCTTGCACCGGGCGGCAGTACGTCTTCCGAAGACGTCGTCGCCGTAACCTTCTCAGGGTGGCTGTGATCCTGTCTGTAATTCTGGTCGCCACCCTGACGCTGGTCGGGGTGGGATTGTGGGTGCCCGCGGGGGTTACTTCCCTGGAGGCGGATGAGGTTCGAGGCGGCTCGCATGCTGGCTCTGGTACTGCCGGGGAGCCGTCTGCGGCGGAGGCTGATCGAGAGCGTTTCGATGTGCTCGTGCTGGGCATAGACCGGAGACCGGGGGATGAGGTAGAGGGGCCAGGCTCTCGCACGGACGCCATGATGTTGGCCCGAGTCTTCCCGGAGACGGGGGAAATAAAGGTAGTGTCGATACCGCGGGACCTGCTGGTAGAGGTGGAGCCTGGGGTCTACGACCGGATCAACACCGCCTTCGCCCGGGGCGGCGTGTCAAAGGCTAAGGACGTTGTAGAGGACCTTACGGGAATAGCCGCGGACCGTCACGTGGTGGCGGACTTCGCCGGTTTCGAGGCCCTCGTAGACGCCCTTGGTGGAGTAGAGATAGACGTCGAAGGGGAGCTTCCTCCCGGCTGGCAGATGGAGGCGGGCCCCCAGGAGCTCGATGGCCGTCAGGCTCTCCTCTACGCCCGGTACCGGGACACTGCGAGGGGAGACCTGGACAGGATAGAACGCCAGCAGCAGCTGGTGGACGCCCTGCGCGAGCAGTTCCTAAAGACGGCATCCCTGACCAGGTTGCCCGGTGTGATAGGCGCGCTCAGGGAGAACATCGAGACCGACGTGGGGCCCCTGGAAGCCGGTTCTATAGGCCGGTCCCTCGCCTCGGGCGGCGAAGAACCCCGGTTGGAGACCGTGAAGCTCACAGGCACCCCGTATACCAGACACAATGGGGACCAGGTCCTCTGGCCGGACTCGCAGAACAACGCAGCAGTCCTATCCACGAACGGGCTCTCCGAAGAAGGTGTCTCTGTGCCCGCACCATCCGTGCGGTCTCCGGAAGTCCCGAGCGTGCCGACGTTATCCCCTGATGCATCTTACTCGGGCTCCCGGGAAGCCTCTTCACCGGGTGCGCCCGGTTCTCTGCCAGCTTACGAGGGAGTGGCGAGCGAGGAGGGAGCCGGTAATCGCGGAGGTTACGGGACCGATCAGTACGGGTGGAGAGAAGAGCGGTGATAGACGGGGCAAGGCCTCCCCTGGGAGATCGGGAAGCCCCGACAGAGGAACAGGCTTCTACGAGCCGATGGAGAAAACTAAGAAAGGCCGTGCTCGGCCTCACGACGGGCACCGTGCTCGCGGTCTGCGCGATCTTGTCCATGGTGGTCCTCGCCGACTACCTGCTCAACACGGGCAAGGTCTACCGGGGAGTGGAGGTGGCCGGGGTATCGCCTGGGGGAAAGACTCCGGAAGAGGCCGAAAAGCACCTCCAGAGCCACCTTGCGGATGACTCTTTGCAGGAGGTGAGGCTTACCGGTCCCGGCAGAAGCTTGTCGCTTACCAGGGAAGACCTCGGCATAATCATGGAAGCAGAGGGAACCGCGGGCCGGGCATACTCAGTGGGACGCCGGGGTTGGGTGGGCGAGCGCCTCAAGGAGAGGGCCGAGGCGCTCTTCGGAACAGTCGAGGTGGAACCCGAAGTGGGATACAGACCCAAGGTTGCCCGAGGTATGGTAGAAGATCTGGCCCACGAGCTCGAACGAGACCCCAGGGATGCGGAAGTCTCCATAGAAGGTGAAGAGGTCCGGATGCAAGGGGCGGCGGACAGCTACGAGGTGGACCGGGAGGCAACCCTGAAGGGCCTACGGCGTTCGATCGGCGACCTGAGCGGCGAGGCACCCGTCGTGGGAAGTGTCGTGGAGCCGGAGGTTTCTACTGCCGCCGCGGAGCAGGCCTCGGAAAAGGCCCGCTCGGCTCTGGAGCAACCGCTGGTCTTCGAGCACCGGGAGCGGCGGTGGGTGCTGCAACCCGCCCGGGTAGGAGAGATCCTAAAGATCACGAACGACGGTACCCGCATAGAGGTCGGGGTGGACGGCAACCAGCTCAGGAACGTCCTCCGGGGAATGTACTCCGCTCTTGCGAGTAGATCACACGACGCCGAGTTCGTACCCGCCGGGGCTTCTCTTGCGATAGAGCCACACCGGAACGGGCTTCGGATCGATCAGGAGAGACTCGTCGAGGAACTGAACTCCGGCCTCTTCAGAGGCCGCTACGCCTACCAGGTTCCCATCGCGGCCATCGAGCCAGAGCTTACAACCGAGCATGCGGAGAGCATAAAGCCTACCGAACTACTCGGTGAGTACGAGACCAACTACCTCTCCTACGACGACACTCAAGGGCGGGTGACGAACCTCGAAACCGCCTCCCAGGCAGTCAACCACACGCTGCTCGCGCCCGGGGAGGTCTTCTCGTTCAACGACCTAGCTGCGCCACTGGAGTACGAGAGCGCCAAGGTAATAGTCGACGGCCGGGTGGACGCCGCCGACGGCGGCGGGTTGTGCCAGGTCTCCTCGACCCTCTACATGGCGGCCAACCACGCGGGCCTTGGGATAGTAGAGCGTCACGCACACTTCGCCGAGCTCGCTTACATCCGCCCCGGCCTTGACGCCACCGTCTGGTTCGGGACCGGTGGCGGCGACGAGCTGGACATGAAGTTCGAGAACACCACCGGATCGCACCTGCTGCTGCGGCAGTGGGTCGCGGACGACGGCTATGTAAAGGCCGAGATCTGGGGCCAACCTACCAGCAAAGAGGTGAGCATTAACTCCAGGATGGTCTCCTCCGGTCCCGGCTCTACCATCTGGGTGGCTGCCAGGACAGTCACCCAGAATGGACGGGTGGTGGAAAACGGCGTGCTGAACCGCGATACTTACCAACCCCTTGGTTAGAAGCCTCGAGCCTGGTGGAGAAGGCGGCGTTTGGGAGTAAAGACCTATGAGCGATGACGGCGTTTGGGAGTAAAGACCTATGAGCGATGAGAGAATAACAGAGAAGCTGCGGGACGGCCGCGACCTGGTCTTCGACACCTTAAAGGCTCGGAGTCTCCCGCAGGTATCCCTCTTCAAGAGGCACCGCGGGATGGCGGGCGCCGTTCTTCTCGGGGGCATATTTCTCGCGCTCCTTACGGCGGGTTTCACAGCCGCCACCGAGGGAATACGGTGGGGCGTGCATGTAGGGAAGATCGAGGCCGGAGGGATGAGCAAGGAGGATGCTCGTGAAGCTCTCGAGGACCAAGCCGCTACGAACTTCGAAGAGATCAGGTTCGTAGATGGAGAAGAGAACTTCCCTGTCCCGGGCCGGGAGCTTGATGTGAGCCTGGATGGCGAAAAGACGCTCGATGCGGCTTACGCCGTAGGCAGGGAGGGGTGGTTCGGAGAACGCCTGTCCGACACGCTGCGCTCGTACGCCTCGGGCACCGAAGTCCCCGCCACGGTGGTCTACGACGAGAAGAAGGCTAGAGAGGTAGTCGAGAGGCTCGCCGACGAGGTATCCCGAAAGCCGAAGGACGCCACCTTCCACGTCACCGGCGAGAGCGAGGTCGAAGTCCGGGGAGGCCAGACAGGACGCGATCTCGACGAAGAGAGGACGCTTGCAAACCTCGGGGAGGCCCTCGACGACCTGGATAGCGAGGTTACCCTCGCCACTACCGACAACGGAGAGCCCGAAGTCTCAGCCGGGGACCTCGAGGAGCTAAAGCCCACCGAGCTTATAGGAGAGTACCGGACGGACTACGCGTGGGATTCGGCGCCGGGGCGCCAGGCGAACCTCGATATAGCCTCAGAGGCCGTGGACGGCACGATCCTGGCTCCCGGGGAGGTCTTCTCCTTCAACGAGCTTGCCGCCCTGCAAGAGTACGAGAGCGCCGAGGTCTTCTCCGACGGTGGCGTAGCAACAGAGGACGGCGGCGGGCTCTGTCAGGTCTCCTCCACGCTGTACATGGCCGCCAGCCTCGCGGGACTTGAGATGGTCGAGCGCCACCCCCACTACGCCGTGCTGCCATACATAAAGCCCGGCTTCGACGCAACGGTATGGTTCGGCTACGCAGGCACCCCGGAGCTCGACATGAAGTTCAGGAATACCACGGATGGCTACCTGCTCGTCCGGGAGTACGTAGACGGGGAGGGCTTTCTCAACGCCGAGATCCACGGCCGCCCGACTGGCAAGGAGGTCAAGAT
Organism: Rubrobacter sp.; assembly: GCA_013695915.1. Lineage (GTDB taxonomy): Bacteria > Actinomycetota > Rubrobacteria > Rubrobacterales > Rubrobacteraceae > Rubrobacter_A. Next base: position 1,216 of record JACCZN010000094.1, on the reverse strand, counting down.
GCGCTCCGAGCGCGTCTTCGAGGACCCCCAGAGAGGCATAAAGTGGAGGACGTACAAGACAGTAGAGCAGGACGGCGAGACCATAGAGGACGGCGTCCTTCACGCGGGTCTCTACAGCTACAATCCACCCCCTCCTGAAGATGCTACAGACCACGGTACCAGCGCTCCGCGAGTCGCTGGTTGGGAGGACCCGAACAACACCACCGGCTGGGCCGACGTCCAGTGAGTAGGGCTTGCGACTCACCAGCGCGTCGGGGCGCTCATGGTGCCGGATCCCGAAGGTCAGTTCCCCGGGAGCCCTCCACGCTTGCTCGCATCAGCCTCTTGTAATAGTCGAGCCTTACACCGGCGCGCGCAGAGATACTACGGCGGTAGCAGGAAGATCGAAAAAGAGACCGCCACGAACAGCGAGGCAACGCTATCATCATGTTCTGGAGCCAGGGCCTGTCCGACGCGGTGGCGGCGGAGAGCCCCAGCCTCACCAGGAGCGCGGGGCTCATAAACGCCGCCTTCGAGTACCAGGGGTAGCCCGGGGAGGCCTCCGGGAGGAGGCACGGGAACGGGTCCAGGGGCCTCAAACTGAGACATAAACCCTGTCACATATGGGTGCCGCAAGCCTTACGGAGAGGCCCTTTAGACCTCATCCAGAGTGTCTGCCCAGGTGGCCCTCGGCTACGAGCGTGGCGAGCACATCCGCCACCGCCCTAGTGGCAAGAAGCGCGGTCTGGTCGGCGTGGTCATAGGCCGGCATTACCTCCACAACCTCCATCCCGCAGATGCCCTCACTGGCTACCAGGTGCAATAGCTTCAAAGCCTCCCGTGGGTAGAAGCCTCCGGGCTCCGGCCAACCCGTCCCCGGCGCGAATCCCACGTCCACGGAATCTATGTCGAACGAGAGGTAGACGGCCTCCGCCCCCTCCCAGGCTACCTCCAGCGCTAGCTCGGCGGCCCTTTCGACGCCCAAAGCCTCTACATCGTTCACCGTCATCACGGTGGTACCGCGCTCGCGGGAGACCTGCACGCCCGGACGGGGCGACTGCCAGCCGCCAAGACCAATCTGCACGAGGTTCTTGGCCGGAGCGTTTCCGATGGTAGCGCCCCACGGAACCGTGGTCGAGGGGTGAGTTGAATTATATGCGGGTTCCTGCGACACCCTTGCTAGTTGTCAAAGCTGGCAAGGAGAGTCCGCATGAACCCGCACGAGAGATGGTGCCAC
>JACCZN010000088.1 GCA_013695915.1 Rubrobacter sp. | reverse complement strand
CTGTGAACTACCGCCGCTAAAGAGCCAGAGGCTGGCTCCTCGCTGAATAGAGCGGGTTGCAAAGATGCTGGACGCCTTCGACCTGCTATACTGGTTTTGGCACATTGGCACCAAGACACTATTAAGGGGGCTGCGTGGCACGGGTTAGGCTATCGGTGGATGTGGAGCCCGACTTGAGGCGGCGGGTGAGAATCGCAGCGGCAAGCAAGGACCAGTCCGTAAAAGATTGGATCGAGCAAGTACTGGAGGACGCTCTGGAATACGATGAGGAGCGGGCTTGGATGGAGAGAGACCTCTCCCGTCTGGGAGAGTTCGAACCCTACGAGTGGGAAGAGGGAGAGCTGGAAGAGGGAGAGCCGGTGAGCTACGAGCCGGGTGTGGGACCGGTGATAGAGGCGAAGCCCGGCGGCCGTGGCTAGTATCGCCAACGCAGACGACGGCCGGCGCCTGGAGACAGGGGATGTGGTCTCAGCCCTGTTCCCGGTCCACCGTCCCGGCGGCCGCGAGCAGGAGGGGTACAGGCCGGCAGTCGTTGTCGGGCTGCCCGAGCGTGTGGGCACTCCACGTTACGGGGTCTTGATATTGTCCCCCATGACGACCGACCGGAGGCAGGGCTGGGCGGAGCAGAGCCCCGCCCTGTATCCGAGGTACGCGGCCGGGACGGCGGGCCTCAGATCCCCTTCGCTGTGTTTGCTGGATCAGACGAGGACCCTGGACGTCGGGCGGGTGAGCCGCTACCGTGGGAGGCTCAGCGAGGAGCAGTATCGGCCCATCCGCGATGGCTTGAGAAGGATCCTCGCAGAACAAGACAGCTAGTGGCCCCGGAGTCTGGCCGCTAGCTACCAAGCCCTCGCTGCCTTAACCGGGGTGCGCCCCTCTCCGAGTCGGGGGAGAACCCGACCACGTCCGTCTCCTTATAGAGGCGCACCGGCACTCGACCTGCCGCGACTGGTGAACAACCTCAGGGGAATGGCGCCGCTCAACTACGAGTTCAGCAGCTTGCTCCGTATGTGGCCCAGCTTCATGAGCAGCCTCCAGCCCCTGGAAGCTCGAATGCTCTGCAGCCTGGCGGTCAGGTTCCGGCGCCTCCTCTCCAACAGCTCTTGCTGCCGCTGCTCTTCGGCGATCTCGGCTTTCAGGTCTTCGACGCGCCGCTGTCCGGATCGCTCGGCCTCTGTATCGACCTGAGCCTCCTCTTTTGCCCGGGCCCTGGAGAAAGCCTCGCCCAACCTGTACGGTCTCTCCCGCAGGACCTCCGGGGAAGGGTCCTCCGCCTCTTCCCTGTCAACCCACGCCATGTAGTCTTCGGACACGACCAGGAACTGCTCGTCCACCAGGTCGTTGACGCTCCCGAGCTCCTTCGAAGTCTCCCGTTTTATCCGGAGGTCCGGGTTCTCCTCCAGGACCGCCAGGTACTTCTTGTACCTGGCGGAGTTGCCACCGTAGCTCTCTTCCCGGGCGGCCTGCGCGGCGCGTTCATGCAGGTCGCTGACGAACTTGTAGTGGAAGATGACGCCGGTGAAGTCCGCTACGCGGGCCTTGTTCACCCAGTGTAAGGAGGTGTTCATGACCTCTATCTCGTCGTCGACGAACATCAGAGGGTGTCTGATCAGCAACGCCAGCGTACCTGTAAGGGCGCTCTGGATGCCTCCTCTAGGCACCTTGATCTCCTCGTTGGAGACGACGTTGTCTTTGCTAACGTCCCGCCGGTACTCCTGCTCCGTTACGTTCGAGATGTCATAGAAGTTGTGCAGTTCCTTCAGAGGTTTATCCGTGTCTTCCGCCGCGCTCAGCAGGGGCTTCTCGGGGAACCTGTCCAAAATATACGCCACGAGCGCCGTATATGAACCGCGATTGAGGTATTCGAGAAGGGAGACAAGACCGACGACGTCCGAGTACGGGTAGTCGAACATCTCGTCTATATCCAGGCACAGGACCCACCGCCCCTTGCCGAAACGCTTGATCAGGTACCGTTTGAACGCAATTTTGTGGGTCTTGAAGGGCTCCATCGTCCGCAGCACGGTCACGCTGTCGTATTCCCGCGCGATAGCGACGGTATCGTCCTCAGAGCCGTTGTCCAGAAGCACCACGTGCTTGACGCCCAGCGAGAAGTGATGCTCTATAAAAGCCCTCACCCACGGTTCCCCGTCGCGGACAGGACATACCACGACGAGCTCATCAGGCCCATAAGGCACCTCTTCCGGGCCGTGCAGGTGCTCCAGGGTGGAATGGACCTCTTGCTCCCGGGCCAGCTCGCGAGCAGGGTCGCCGTAGAGAGCTTCTGTATCGGTAAGGCGTTTGGGGTTTGAAGGAGGATGACTCGTAGAGGCGGCGACGTTTCGGCGCGCTCTACCGGGATCCAACTTCTCGCCTTCGGGATGATAGTAGCTTATAAGCCTGCTCATCTTCGAGAGCGGTTCTTGCACCACGATAGAGTAGTCCGGCTCTCGACCGGTCCAGCCGAAAAGCTTGTCCCCGTCGACGGGATCGTATACGTGGGATTTGGTAGAGCCTTTCTCCCACAGGTACGGTACCGAGATCAAGACGCGATGCGCCGTCTGGAATAGCTTCTGCGCGAACGCTTCTGCGTCGGGTATATGCTCGAGGACCTGGAGGCACGTCGCGAAGTCGTACTTCTCTTCGGGCTCGAAGTCGAAGAAGTCCATCTCGATGCCCGCTACGTTCTCTGAGCTATAAGGCTCTCTTATATCCAGCGTGTTCCTCTTCGGTGTCCAGGCGAAGTTCTCTATGTATTGAGCGTCTGCCGATCCAACGTCGATCAGGCTCTCCGCGTCCGCGGCCAGCGCCCGGACCAGGAAGTCGACGTACTGATAGTACATCAAGTTGGTCCTCCCCGACCAGTAGCCGCCTTTCGGCCCTTGTTTGTGACCACCGCCCGGTTCTTTCAAGACGAACCCTCTCCGGCTCCCCGGGTGTAGGTTCTCACCTCAGCCCAGTCCGGCGGAGCTGCCGATACGGTGGGCGGCGGGACGGCCGACGCGCATGAGGTAGAACAATCCCTCGGGGTTCTTCGCCTCCGCACGGTCGAAGACCTCGTCCTGGTCCTCACCGACCACGTAGTCGCCGGTGGCGGTGTCCACTACGAGGAACTCACCATCGTGCTCGCGTTCGACCTCGGCGCGGATGTCGCGCTCGTAGAATTCGCGTCCGCGCCGCGCTATCTCATCTTTTGTAAGCATCGAGTCGCTCATGGCGACCTCCATTCTACAGGGGCAAGTCTCAGCTACAATGAGAACCTACATCGTGGGTAGTAGCGTGTGATCATCCCGTACCTCCTGCCGCATACACCGGAGTACCAAGCACATCCGCCACCGTCCAAATCGAACCAGTCAGGCTCGCAGCCATCGCCGGTGTGCGCTGCGCATAGCATCTTCTGCCTTCTGGAGTGCTCAACGGCTCCCGCAAC
>JACCZN010000081.1 GCA_013695915.1 Rubrobacter sp. | reverse complement strand
CCAGAGGGGCCGAGGGGCAATTCGATGTGAGCCATTGGATGGCAGAGCGACTACAGCCATCCCCGGCCCCTTTGGGCGTCATCCAAGAACTGTACTCAGACGACACACAAAATGGTAGGGAGCGGCTCAATGGAGTATTCAGAGACCGGCTGTCGGCCCTGACGCGCAAGACCCACGCCTTTGCCAAGACAGCCAAGACATGGGATGCACTGTTTGGGCTGGCGATCTTCGAGCACGACTGGCTGCGGGAGCACCCGTCGTTGAGCCAACCGTCCACCACCCCTGGACGACGCTACGAGCGACGCACGCCAGCGATGGCGATAGGGCTGAGCGACCACTACTGGTCTTGGACGGAGTTCCTAACCACGAAGGCCTAACCACGAAGGCTGCTATCAGCTATTGAGGGAGTCACTACCTATTATTTACCGGCCTTCAGGTACTGCTCGAACTCGGGCCACGGCAGGCAGTTTATGATGCTTCCTTTCTCGACCCAGGCGCGGCGGGCCTGGGAGACACCGTACTTCATGAAGCCGAGGGCCCGCTCGTCGTGGGCGTCGGTGTCTATGGTGATGCGGACCCCCCGCCCGATGGCCTCGCGGACGTAGGGCACGGAGAGGTCCAGGCGATCGGGGTAGGCGTTGAGCTCTAGCTCCGTACCGGTCCTCTCCGCCTCCTCTATGAGGCGCGAGACGTTTACCTCGTAGGGCTCGCGCCGGTTCAGGACGCGGCCCGTGGGGTGGGCGATGGTGCGGACGTGGGGGTTGTCCATCGCCCGGACCACGCGCTCCGTCATCGCCTCCTCGCCGATGCCGAAGGAGGTGTGTACGCTCGCCACCACGAAGTCGAGCTCCGCGAGGAGCGCGTCCTCGTAGTCCAGGGAGCCGTCCTTGAGGATGTCCACCTCCGAGCCGCAGAGGAGCCGTATCTCGCCGTACTCCCCGTCGGCCTTGCGGACGGCCGCGAGCTTCTCCCTGAGCCTCTCCGGTGAGAGGCCGTTCGCCACCCGCAGGCTCTGCGAGTGGTCGCAGAAGACCAGGTACTCGTAGCCGAGCTCTATGGCGGCCTCGGCCATGCTCTCTATCGTGCCCTGCCCGTCGGAGTAATTGGTGTGGACGTGCAGGTCGCCCCGGATATCCCCGACCTCGAGGAGGTCCGGCAACCGGCCCTCCTCGGCGGCCTCCAGTTCCCCGGCGTCCTCCCGGAGCTCGGGGGGTATGTACGGGAGGCCGAGCTTCTGGTACAGGTCCTCCTCGGTGGCGACGGGCTCGTACTCTCCCGTCCCTTCCCGGGCGAGGCCGTACTCGGAGATGTTGTAGCCCATCTTTACGGCCCGCTCGCGCAGCACGATGTTGTGGGCCTGGCTGCCGGTGAAGTGGTGGAGGAGCGCGCCGTAGTGCTCGGGCGAGACGATGCGCAGGTCCACGTCCACCCCGGCGGTCTTGACGGAGACCTTGGTGCTCCCGTGGGCCACGACCTCGTCCACGAACTCCGCTCCCGCGAAGGCGACGGCGAGCGAGCCGGGCTTCTCGCTCGCCGCCACGAGGTCCAGGTCGCCGACCGTCTCCCTCTGACGCCGGAGAGACCCGGCGACCTCCGCCTGCTCAGTCTCGGGGCAGTCGCGCACGAAGGCGAGGAGGCGTTCTCCGAGCTCCGTCGCGTCGTCGAGGAGCATCCGGCGCTCGGCCGAGTTGTAGGTGCGGGCCGCCTCCAGGATGCGGTCCTCGCTCTTCTTGCCGAAGCCCTTGAGGGCCGAGATGCGGCCTCCCTCGACCGCCGCGAGCTCCTCGACGCCCGTTACGCCGAGCTCCCGCCAGAGCCGGCCCGCCGTGCGCGGCCCGACGTTCGGCAGGCGGGTGACCTCAACGAGGCCCGGCGGTATCTCCGAGAGCAGCTCGGAGAGTATCTCCGGGGTGCGGCCCGCGGCGAGCTCCCGTATCACCCCGGAGGTCGTCTCCCCGACGTGGGGCAGCTCCCTGACGTCCTCCAGCTCCCCGACCTGCCGCCCCGCCGCTGCGACCGACTCCGCCGCCCGCTGGTAGGCCAGGACCCGGTAGTGCTCCTCGCCCTTTATCTCGAGGAGCGCGACGATGTTCTCGAGCGAGCGGGCTATCTCACCGTTCTGCAACTCCGGGACCCTCCTCCGGTAAGGCTACGGCCGCAGAGGGGATTATACGCCCTTGCCGACAGGGAGCATCCGGAGCGCCGGGGGGTTAATATCTCCCGATGCTGCATGGCGGGAAGAGAGAGAAGGCCTTTACGGAAGCCGCGCGGCGGTCGCGCCTGAGCGTGGCCCTGGGGCTGGCCGCGGGCTTCACGCTCTCCCTCGGGCTCCTGCTGCTCCTGCTGTGGTTCGCCGGGGAGGTCGCCGAGGGCGAGAGCCAGCGGCTCGACACCGCGGTCCTACTCTGGATCCACAGTAGCTTCCCCGCGTGGCTGGGCCTCCCGATGCGCCTCGCCACGGGCCTCGGCTACTACTGGGTGGTCGCGCCGCTGGCTCTGGCCTGCGGGTACGCCTTCTACCGGCGGGGCCTCGCCTCCTCGGCCGTGCTGCTCGTCGTCTCGACCTTCGGGAGCGTGCTCCTCACCACCGGGCTCAAGGCCGTCTACGCGCGGCCGCGGCCGGAGCTCTTCGACTCCGGCTACACGGCCTCCTTCTACTCGTTCCCGAGCGGCCACGCGACCGTCGCGGTGGGCTTCTACGGCGCGCTCGCGCTGCTCCTGGCCTTCAGGTTCCGGGGCTGGCGGAGAGTCGCCGTGCTCCTCTCCGGGGCGTTGGTGGTAGTCCTGATCGGGCTCTCCCGGCTCTACCTCGGCGTCCACTACCCGACGGATGTCCTGGCCGGGTACCTCTCCGCCCTTCTCTGGCTGGCCTGCGTAGGGGCCGCCCTGAAGCTCTACCTCTACCTCCGCCGGCCCGGACCCGGTGACCCTCCAGCCTAACACCCGCCGGGGCACGCGCCCGGGCGTAGCTGGAAATCGCCCCCGCAAGCTGCTAGCTTCCCGGGACGTGCGTGGGGAGAATCTACAACCGCCAGCGGTACCTGCCGCCGGTGTGCCCGCGCTCCCCGACGGGGTGTAGCCGGTGGGCTCCCTCCAGGCTCTCCTGCTGGGTCTCATAGGGGGCCTTACGGACATCTTCCCGGTAAGCTCCTCCGGGCACCGGCTCCTCGCCGGACAGATGCTCTTCGGCAGCCCCTACGACCGGACGTTCACCGGGGCCTGCGAGCTCGCCTCGGCCCTCGCGGCGCTGGTCGCGCTGCGCAGGGAGGTCGGCAGCATACTGGGCTCCCTCCGGGTAGCGGGCAGCGAGGGGCGACAGGTCGGGCTGCTACTCCTCGCGGCGGCCCTGCCCGCGGCCCTGCTCTCGCTCCCTTTCAGAGACGCCTCCGTCGAGGTCTCGCGGAACCTCGGGGGCGTCGGCGTGCTGCTCCTGGTCTCCGGGCTCCTGCTCTACGTGGCCGAAGAGCTCGGCCGCAGGTCCCGGCCCCTGACCTCCCTAAGCGTCCCGGGCGCCATACTCGTCGGCCTCCTGCAGGTGCTCGCCGTACTGCCCGGCGTGAGCCGCATGGGGTTCGCCATCTCCGGCGCGATGCTCGCCGGTATCACCCGAGAGGCCGCCACCCGCTTCGCCCTGCTCCTCTCGATACCGCTCCTCCTCTTCACCGGCCTCTGGGACCTCTCCTACAGCGAGCCCGGCGGGAGCCCCGCCGGAGCCGGGGACTTCGCGCTCGGCATGGCCGCCTCCTTCGCCGCAGCCTACGCCGCCGTCCGCCTGCTCCTCCTGTTCGTCCACCGATTCTCCCTGATGACCTTCGCCTACTACCTCTGGGGCGTCGGGCTCGTTACCATCGTCTACGTGACCCTCCGTTAGCCCGTCCGGCAGACCCGGCTTTGCCACTACCACGGACATTTGTTAGATGCTCCTAAAAAATGCCTCATTTGCAGGATATTCTTACCGGCCGTAGTATATTCCGTTGATGATAGAGGCACAGGGGTCGGCGAAGAGCGAGCAGGCGGAGAAGAACCGGGTAACGGTCACCTCGCTCTTTGCCGCTCTGGTGCTCACGGGGGCCAAGCTCACGGTGGGACTCCTGACGGGGAGCCTGGCCCTGATCGCGGAGGCCGCGCACTCGGCGCTGGACATGCTGGCCTCGGTGATGACGTTCTTCTCCGTCAGGATCGCCGGGCGGCCGGCCGACAAGAACCACCCTTACGGGCACGGGCGGGTCGAGAACCTCTCGGCCGTAATACAGGGGGTGCTGCTCTTCTCCACGGCGGCGTATATTATGTATGAGGCGGTGCGCCGGATCTTCTTCCACCCCGTCGCGGTAGAGGTCTCCGTTTGGGCCTTTGTCGTGATGGGGGCGAGCATCGTCATAGACTACTGGCGCTCGCGCATGCTCTCCAGGACCGCCCGGAAGTACAACAGCCGGGCGCTGGAGGCCGACGCCCTGAACTTCCGGTCTGACATGTTCAGCTCGGCCGTCGTCGTGCTCGGGCTCGCGCTCACGGCGTACGGCAACTACGCCGGGGGAGGGGGGTTCCTCGCGAGCGCCGACGCCTGGGCCGCGCTCCTCGTCGGGCTCTTCATACTCGCCAAGAGCGGGGGCATCGCCATGAAGTCGGTCAACGTGCTGCTGGACCTCGCCCCCGTGGAGTTGCAGGAGAGGATCACGCGCCGCGCCGAGTCCGTGCCCGGCGTGGTCGCCACCCGGCTCGTGCGCCTGCGGGAGTCCGGGAGCCGGAAGTTCGCCGACATAGTGGTGACCGTCCCCCGGACCGTCAGCGCCCCCGAGGCCCACGCCATCACGGAGAAGGTGGAGGAGGCCGTTCAGGAGCTGGACCCTCGCACGGAGAGCGTGGTACACGCCGAGCCGGTGGAGACGGAGGCGGAGACGCTGGCGCAGGCCATCCACGCCGTAGCCACGGAGATGGGCGTCCGCACGCACCACGAGCGGGTACACTGCTCCGGGGACCACCTGGAGGCCTCCCTGCACGTCGAGGTGGAGCCGAAGCTCCCGCTAGGAGAAGCCCACGACCTCGCGGAGCGGCTCTCAGCGGAGATCAAGCGCCAGAACCCGGGGATCCGGAGGATCAACACCCACATAGAGGCGGAGGAGCCCGAGCCCGGCGAGCGTCCCAGGGTGGAAGGTCACCACGGGGAGATGCTGCGGGAGATAGAGCGTGTCGTCGGGGAGACGGGCGTCGAGGCCAACGCCCACGAGGTGCGCCTGTACCGCTCCGGGGAGGGCGGGCTGGACGCCATCCTGCACTGCGACTTCCCCCGCTCCGTCGAGGTCGAGGAGGTCCACGTCCGGACGGAGGTCATAGAGCGGGCCCTGCGGTCGCGGTTCACCGAGCTCGAGCAGGTCCTCGTCCATGCCGAGCCCCGGCAGGAGCCGTGACCCGTAGAGAATTCTGCCACCCCCTGGGTTATTCTTAGGCCATATGTCCGAAGAGCAGCACAGAGGGACCGGCCCGGAGGGCTTCGACACGGAGCGGACGAGTCGCCGGGAACGCCGGGCCCACAAGAAGCGGGGCGGGATGCTCGAGTTCCTGCTCATCCTCGTGCTCTCGTTCGTGCTGGTCTTCGGGGTCGTCCGGCCGTTCATCGTGGAGGCGTTCGTCATACCCT
>JACCZN010000065.1 GCA_013695915.1 Rubrobacter sp. | reverse complement strand
CGGTATTCATGTCCTGGAGCGCGGTCCTGTCCATCCAGGGCCCGCCGCCGGAGGCCAGGGAGGAGATCGACCGGGAAGTGGCGAAGCAGACGGGAGACAGCAGCCAGAATTAGCCCCCCGGAAGTCGTAGCTAACCGGTCTTCAGGCGGATCGTACCGGCCTTCTCACTCCGCACCTCGACCTCGACGACGCCCTCGCCCCGCACGACCCACACCGCGCGAGCCGCGTGGTCCGAGGGGAGGCCGCCGAAGGAGGCCGGGTTCTTCCAGGTCCCGGAGAGCGCCGAGCGTCCGGCGAGGTGCCCGAGCTCGACCTCCCGCTCGCCGGAGACCAGCTCCGCGCCTTCGGGTAGCCGTATCTCCGCCGCGACGGGCTTGACGAGCTCCTTGTCGGCGGCGACGCGGCTCACGTTGGTCGGGAGGTAGCCCGCGTTGCGGACCCGGAGCTCTATCTTCCTGAGGCCGGGGGCTGGCTCCCCGGTCTCCAGCTCGGTCTCCAGGCGCGGCGCGGCGGCGGCGTGGGAGAGGGCGAAGTGGGTGAGCTTCTCGCACTCGGCCTCCAGCAGGTGGTGGGGCGGGTTCTGGATGGTGAACTTGGTCTTCCAGCCCCCGATCTCGACTCTCCCGAGCTGCGGGTGCTCGAAGGGGGTCCAGGGCACGAAGCCCTCGCCGCCGAGCTCCCGGTCGTTCCAGAGGAGTAGCTTCAGGAGCGCCTCCTCGGACGGGTTGCGGGAGAACTCGATAAAGTCCTCGACCTCGACTCCCGCGGCGCGGGCCGCCGACCAGAACTCTATGGTAAAGGCGAAGACGCCGTAGTAGTCGTAGGCCCAGTCGTCGAAGGCCCCGGTCATGAGCTTCTTCCGGTCGTAGCGGAAGTCGTGGTAGACGGAGATGTTGGGGTAGCCGGTAAGCTCCGTGCCCCGGTCTCCGAGTGCCTTGTAGACGGCGAGGTCGTGCTCGGGGATCTCATCGTCGGGCTTGTTGGAGTAGGGGCGCAGTATGGCGCCACAGAACGTATGGTAGGTGTGGACGCCGAAGATGTTCTTGTGGGCTAGCAGGAAGTCTATCTGCGCCCGGGCCTCGGGCTCCGAGAGCGGGTACGGCCCAGCGCCGCCCTGCTCGGCCTCCTCCTGCCAGTGGTAGGGGTATTGGCGGTTCATGTCCAGCCCGTAGAGGGGCCGGGCGACCTTCCGGTCGAAGCCGTCGTAGTCCTTGAAGAGGCCCTCCCGGTAGAGGCGGTAGTACGTGGCGCCGGGTTCGTCCTCGTCGGGGGCGCGAGGGACCAGGAGCCGCTCGTCACCTTCGGAGACGCGCCACTCGCCGTCCGGGTCCTCGACGCGCATCTGGAGTATGCTGCCGTCGCCGTCGAGGTCCTCGGGGTGGAGGCCCGGTTCCTCCTCCGGTTCCGGCCAAGGCTTTACCGTGGCCCGGAGGGTGTGGGGGGTCGTGAGGTAGCGCTCGGCGCCGTCGGGCGAGAGGCGGGGCAGGACGTAGAAGGCCTGCCGGTCCAGGAGCCGGGTCACCTGCTCGTTCTCGCCGTAGCCCGCGAGCAGGTAGTCCACGAGGTAGAGGGCGGCCATCGAGCCCGTGACCTCCCCGGCGTGGGTGTTGCCGTCCACCCAGAAGGCCGGTTTCTCCTCTGCGGGGCCCGTCTCGCCGTTGGTGACCTCGGCCAGGAGGACCTCACGTCCCTCGTAGCTCTCGCCGATGGAGTACACGCGGCACAGCCCCGGCCGCTCCTCCTCCAGCCCGCGCAGCGTTTCCGCGAGCTCCTCGTAGCGCAGGTAGGTGTCGAACCTCGGTCTCATGCTCCCCTTTCTGACGCCGGCAAGACCGCAACACATTATGCACCGTTCGCCGGAAGTATCCCGGCTACCGCCTTCCTGCGGCGGCTACCGCTCTACGGGGACGGTGACGGTCTCGCCGCCGTAGCCGTTCTCCAGGTCGCGGCCTTCGACCGTGATCTCCTCTACCCCCTCCGGTATCTCGAGGCCCGTCTGCGTGCGGGTGAACGGCTGCTCGTTGGCGTGGTCGTGGCCGAGCTCGTGCTCTCCCAGGATCTCACCGTCCGGGGAGAGGACCCGCCAACCGTCGGCGTAGCGCTCCGGCGAGTCGTAGGGCGAGGAGATGGTCACCGAGAGCGACCAGCCCTCCCCGGAACGCTCTAGCTCTGCCTCTTCGACGTCGGGGTGCGCCTGCTCCTCCGCTCCGTCCTCCCCGTTCTCGGAGGCGCCTTCCGGAGGCTGGCCGCCGCACGCCGCGAGCGCGAGCAGCGCCGCAACGAACAGCGCGAGGGCCGTCAGCCGGGCCGGGTGGACGCCTCTCAGACTGTGCGGCATGTCGACTCTCCTCTTCCGGTCTCTTCCCGGACCACGGTAGCTACTCCGGGGATGATTGTATGTGATGCCGACCGCTCCCGGCCCGCCGCCCTCATGCTCGACGTCGTACCCCCGCTGCCGCCGGGTGTCCCGCAGCCCGCGTAGCGCGCTCGCGTAGCGCGGCCGCGGACGGTATGCCTTTCAGGGGCTGTGGTGCGGGGGTTACGGAGGGTATATACTCGGTCCCGGAGGTAGCTGTTGAGCGTCAGAGGCGTAGTTTCGTGGGTTGTGAGCCTGGTCCTCGTGGGGGCGGGGGTGGCGCTCATCGCGGTCTTCGTCCTGGAGCCCTTCGGGGCCGCTGTGCCGCAGGGGGCCGCTACCAACGAGGCTGCGCCCGGTGGCTTCAACGTCCCGGCGCTGGATGGCGCGCAGAGCGCGGAGGCCGGTGTCGGGGGACCGGAGGACAAGACACTCGAGATCACCGTTCCGGGCATGAGCCGCGTGGAGAACGTGCGGGTGCCCTCGGTCCCCGGCAACGACGCGGAAGTACTCCGGGAGAACGCGGCGATACACCTGGAGGGCACCGGCTTTCCCTGGCAGGACGAGGCGAATGTCTACGTGGCCGGTCACCGGCTGGGCTTCCCGAACACCGACAGCTTCCTCGCCTTCTACGACATCTTGAGCCTGGACGAGGGAGACCGCATCTTCGTCACGGACGCCGACGGCAACGAGTACACCTACGAGGTCTTCGACGAGTTCGTGGTGAGCCCCACGGACCTGTACGTGACGGAAGTGAAGGAGGGCCGGAACATCCTGACCCTCCAGACCTGCACCCTCCCGGACTACTCCGAGCGTCTCATAGTACAGGCCGAGCTTGTCGACACCGTCCCGGCCTGAGAGGTCCCAGGGGGCCGGATGCGGGGGCTGGGACCTCTACGCCGGGGCAGGCTCCTCCGGGGCTCTCATCTCCTCGGGGGTCTCCCGCATCTCGGGCTCCGTTGCGGCCACCACCCGCGTGCCGACGAGGTCCCCGGTCACGTTGCACAGGGTGCGGGCCATGTCGAGCACCGCGTCGATGCCGGCCACGAGGGCCACGGCCGCCAGGGGGAGGCCCGCCTGGTTCAGGGCGAGGGTGAGGAGGACGAGGCCCGCGCTCGGTACGCCCGCCGTCCCGACGGAGGCCAGCACCCCCACGAGCACCACCCCGACCAGCGTCCCCAGGGTAAGGTCCGCGCCGACGACGTTCGCCGTAAAGACGACCGCCGCCCCGATGTAGACCGCAGTGCCGTCCATGTTGATCGTCGCGCCCAGGGGCAGCGAGAACCCGTAGAGCGGCTCCCTCACGCCGCCCTGCTCCGCCGCGCGCATGCTCACCGGCAGCGTGCCGTTCGAGGAGCGGGTCACGAAGGCCGTCATCATCGGGGGAGCCGCCGTGGAGAAGAAGCGGCGCACGTCCACCTTGAAAAAGAGCAGCAACAGGACGTAGAAGACGATCATCAGCGCGATCACCCCGTAGACCACGCCCGTTAACAGGGCCAGCGGTACCAGTGCCGCCGCCCCGGTCTCGCCGATGGTCACCGCGATAAGGGCGAAGGCCCCCAGAGGCGCGACCTCCAGCACCCCGCGGACCAGGATGAACATGATCTCCGCGCCCCCCTCGAAGAGGCGCAGGATGCTGCCGGCGAGATCCCGCAGCCGCTCCTCGCCCGACTCCCGCATAAAGCTCAGGGCGATCCCGACGATGATGGCGAGAAAGACCACCGCGAGGACGTTACCCTCCGCGAGGGCGGCGAACGGGTTCTCCGGGACGATGTTGAGGAGCACCTCGCCCAGGGACGGCGCCGCCTCACCCTCGCCCTCCTCGGCCGGGAGGCTGATCCCCTCTCCCGGGCTGACGAGCAGTGCGGCGACTATGCCGAGCGTTATGGCGACCGTCGCTGTGAACAGGTAGTAGGCGAGCACCTTACCCCCGATGCGACCCAGGTAGCCCGCGCTTATAGAAGAGACGCCCACCACCAGGGTAAAGAGGATCAGGGGCACGACCAGCATGCTGAGAAGCCTCAGAAACAGGTCGCCGACCGGCTCGACGAACCCTATCGCGGGCCCGAAGATCAGCCCCGCGACGACGCCCAGCGCGAGCGCGACGGCCAGCTTCCACACGATCGAGATACGGAGGTACCTCCGCCAGAGCTGCATGCTCTCTCCTTCCCCTCGCCCGGCCCTATCTTCTCAGCCCCGCGCGGTCCGGTCCACTAGAAGCTCCGGGTCGTAGTCGTCGGGGTCCACGACCGGCGGCTCCGGGAGGTTCGGGGGCGGCGGGTACTTCTGGCCGATGCCGCAGTCGAAGACGAGGACCTCCTCGTCCCTTCCGGCCTCTCCCCGGTCCCGGAGCTCGGGGACGGCGGCGAGCGCGGCGGCGGATTCGGGGCTCACGTAGCCTACGCCCATCCTGCCGGCGAAGAGCTGCATCTCTTCTATGGACTCTTCGCTCACGGCGACCGCCGTGCCGCCGGACTCGCGCAGGGCGTCCAGGATCAGGAAGTCCCCGACGGCGGAGGGGACGCGGATGCCCGAGGCCCGGGTCTCTGCGCCTTCCCAGGGCTCGGCGAAACGCTCGCCGGCGCGGTGGGCCCGGACGATGGGGGCGCAGCCCTCGGCCTGCACGGCGACCATTCTGGGACGCTCGGGACCGATGAGCCCCAGGGCTTCGAGCTCGGCGAACGCCTTCCACATGCCGACGAGGCCCGTGCCGCCGCCGGTCGGGTAGACGATCACGTCCGGCAGCCGCCAGCCGTACTGCTCGGCGAGCTCGAAGCCCATAGTCTTCTTGCCCTCGACGCGGTACGGCTCTTTCAGGGTACTCACGTCGAACGCGCCAAGCCTCTTCGAGAGGGCGGCCGAGATCCTGCCGCAGTCGCTTATGAGGCCCTCGACCAGGATGAGCCGCCCGCCCGTCGCCAGCACCTCGTAGCGGTTCGCCGCGGGAGCGTCGACCGGCATGAGCACCGTGACCTCCGCGCCGGCAGCTGCCCCGTAGGCTGCGAGGGCGCCGGCGGCGTTTCCGGCGGACGGCGCTATGAACGAGGTGACCCCGAGCTCCAGCGCCCGGGAGACCGCCGCCGCCATGCCGCGGGCCTTAAAGGAGCCGGTCGGGTTCAGGCCCTCAGCCTTTGTAGAGAGCTTCGGGACGCCGAGCGCCGCCCCGAGCCTGGGGGCCGTCAGCACCGGCGTGCCGCCCTCGCCGAGGTAGGTAACGTGCCCCCGGCCCCGGACGGGCAGTAGCTCGGCGGGGCGCCACAGGCCGCCCTTCCGGTCCGCGAGCGACTCTGCCGTGAGGGTGCGGGCGGCCTTTTCGAGGTCGTAGCGGGCGAGCAGCGGGCGTCCGTCGGCCGGGTCCACGGTGATGAGCTCGTCGGCCGGGTACATGGCTCCCGACAGCGCGCCCTCCAGGTGGGTTAGGGTGGACCCCGTCTCGCCGGGTCTCTCTCTGTTCACTCTCGCGCTCTCCTCTCCAAGGTCTCTACTCCGCGCTCCCCGCCCGGGCGAGCAGGTCGCCAGCGGTCCGGAGGTCTACGTTGCCGCCGCTGACGATCACGCCCACACGCCCGCCGGGCGCGGTCACGGACCCTTCCAGGAGGGCGGCGGCCCCCAGAGCGCCCGTGGGCTCGACGACGAGCTTCATCCGCTCCCACAGAAAGAGCATCGCCCGGAGTATCGCCCCCTCGGAGACCGTCGCCATGCCGTCGACGTGGCGGAGGACGAGGGGGAAGGTGACATCGCCCAGGGACGGCGTGCGGGCGCCGTCGGCGATGGTGTCCGGGTTATGTACGGTGTGGAGCGTCTTATCACGGAAGGACCGTGCTGCGTCGTCGGCCCTCTCGGGCTCCACCCCGACGACGCGGCAACCGGGCGAGAGCGCGCGGGCCGCGAGCGCGGACCCCGAGAGGAGGCCCCCACCCCCGCAGCAGACGAGCAGGAGGTCCAGCGGACCGACCTCCTCGAAGAGCTCTCTCGCCGCCGTGCCTGCCCCGGCGACGATGTCGGGGTGGTCGTAGGGCGGCACGACGGAGAGCCCTCTCTCGGACGAGATCCGGGCTCCGAGCTCCTCCCGGTTGGTGACCTGCCGGTCGTAGCGGACGACCTCCGCCCCGTAGCCCTCCGTGGCCCGGAGCTTTACCTCCGGTGCGTCTCCGGGCATGACGACGGTCGTGGGGATCTCCAGCAGGCGTCCGGACAGGGCGATCGCCTGGGCGTGGTTGCCGGAGGAGTACGCGAGCACGCCGCGGCGCTGCTGCTCCTCGGGGAGCCTCGACAGCGCGTTGAAGGCCCCCCGGAACTTGAACGCCCCGGCCCTCTGGAAGCTCTCGCACTTGAAGAAGACCCTGCTCTCCGTGCGCTCCTCGACCGTCCCGGAGGTAAAGACCGGGGTACGCCTCGCGTGGCCCTCCAGGCGGGAGGCGGCCTCCTCCACGTCCCCGTAAGAGACCTGCAACTCTGATACCTCCTCGTGGATCATCCACTCCTCCTTTGCGTGCTCCGCGGCAGAGAAGACAGTGTTGCACAGAACCGTCCCGTCCTGCGGCCCGGTTAGAATAGCGGTGTGGATCTGCGGGCGCTCATAGTGGAGGACGACGGGAACCAGTCGGGCCTGATCCGGAACTACCTCGAACGGGAGGGGTTCGAGGTCCACGAGGCCCGCGACGGAGCCTCCGGCATCGAGGCTGCCCGCCGGGTGGAACCCGCGGTCGTCGTGCTGGACTGGATGCTCCCCGGTATGGATGGCCTTGAGTTTTTGAGGGAGCTGCGGCAGTTCTCGGAGGCGTACGTCATTATGCTAACCGCCCGGGTGGAGGAGGCCGACAGGATAGTGGGCCTCTCGACCGGGGCCGACGACTACCTGACCAAGCCCTTCTCTCCGGGGGAGCTCGTGGCCCGCATAAGAGCGATGCTCCGCAGGCCCCGCTCGTCGCCGGGATCCCCGGAGACAGACCGGGGCACCGTCGAGGGGAGGGTGCTGGTTTCCGGGGAGCTGGAGGTAGACTCCGACCGCCGCCGGGTACGGGTGGAGGGCAGGGAGGTATCCCTCACCGCGGTGGAGTTCGATCTTCTACTCGCCCTCTCCTCCAGGCCGGGGTTCGTCTTCAGCCGCCAGCGTCTACTACAGAGGGTGTGGGGTGAGGACTACTTCGGGGACGACCACGTGATTGACGTCCACATAGCGAACCTCCGCAAGAAGCTCGGTCCTTCCGGCGCCCGGTTCGTGGAGACCGTGCGCGGGGTGGGCTACAGGTTCGTGGAGCCGTGAGACCTCTCCGCGGCCTCTCCCGGAGCCTCGGCGCGAAGCTCTTCGTCTCGCATTTCCTCGTGGCCCTGGTCGCCGCCTTTACCCTGCTCACCGCAGTCTACCTACTCGCACCGGTCATCCTCGGGAGGCTCTCGGACGGCGTGCCGGGGCCGGATCCGGCCTCCGAAGCCCGGGCCTTCGGGTTGACGCTCCTCTACTCCCTGTTCGCCGCCGGCATGGTGGCTGCGGTAGCGGCGGCTGTGGTGAGCCTCTTCGTCTCCCGGCGGGTGGTGGCACCCCTGCGGCGCTTGCTCGCCGCCACCCGCCGCGTCGCCGCCGGACGGTACGGGGAGCGCGTGCCGGTGGCGGAGGCCGACGAGTTGGGCGATCTCTCCCGGAGCTTCAACGAACTGGCGGCCTCCCTCCAGGATGCCGAGAAGCGGCGGATGGACCTGATCGGGGACATATCCCACGAGCTGCGCACGCCGCTCTCCACGCTCGGAGGCTATGTAGAGGGTCTTATGGAGGGGGTGATAGAGCCCTCCCAGGAGACCTGGGCTATCCTCCACGAGGAGACCGAGCTCCTGCGGAGGCTGGTCGACGACCTCCGTCAGATCTCCCGGGCCGAGGCCGGGCAGCTAGAGCTCAGGTTCTCACCTTTCTCCCCCGGAGAGACCGTCCGGTCCGCGGCGGAGCGGCTGCTACCGCTCTACTCGGAGAAGGGCGTGGAGCTGAGAGAGGAGGTCCCCGAGGGTCTCCCTCCCGTGCTGGCGGACGGCGGCAGGGCCGCGCAGGTCCTGACCAACCTGCTCGGCAACGCCCTGCGCCACACCCCTTCCGGCGGCCGGGTCACGGTGGGAGCCAGGACATCGGAGGAGGGGATACTCTTCGAGGTCCGGGACACCGGGGACGGCATAGCCTCCGAGCACCTGCCGCACCTCTTCGAGCGGTTCTACCGGGTGGAGAAGTCCCGCTCGCGGGAGGGCGGTGGCTCGGGCGTCGGGCTCGCCATCTCCCGCGCGCTCGTCGAGGCAATGGACGGTAGCATCCGGGCCGAGAGCCCGGGTCCCGGAGAGGGCGCGACCTTCTCTTTCGGGCTTCCCACCGTCCACGAGTAGCTTGATCTGATCTTGATCCCCTCTGAACTCCCGCTTGAGACCGGGGTCCTAGACTCTTGAAGTACGGAAGATCGTCGGATAGGAGAGCGGCATGATGCGAGACATGATGGACGGCATGATGGGCGGGGGAGGCTTCGGTCTCCTGTGGATGCTGGTACCGCTCCTCTTCTGGGGCGCCCTGCTAGCCCTCGTAGTCTGGCTCGTGATCAGGATCTTTCCGGAGGTCCGCGGCGGTAATGGCGGAGGCTCCGGGGAGAGCCGGGACGGGGCGGAGGAGACCCTGCGGGAGCGTTTCGCCCGGGGCGAGATAGACGCCGAGGAGTACGAGCGTTCCCTGGAGGTCCTGCGCACGGGAAGCTCCCGGAGCTACGAAGACATCGCCCGGGAACCCCGGGACCGGAGGAACCGGTAAGCGTACAGTCGCGGCAGACGCCGCGAGAAGTTACCAGACACACGAAACGATAAGGAGTACAGAAGATGCGTACGAGAAACTTTGTAGCCGCCGGGGTCCTGGCGTTGCTGGTCACGGCAGGGGCCGGAGCGGCCTACGCTCACCAGGAGGAACGCGCGACAACCGGTAGCGGTCCGGGGCAGATGATGGGAGAGCGGGGTATGCAAGGAGGTTCGATGGACAGAGGCAGTATGGGACCGATGATGTCCGGCGATGCGAGCCCCGGTGGCGGGATGATGTCCAGTGATTCGAGCCCCGGCGGTGGGATGATGGGCACGTACGACGAGGATGAGCCGTTCGACCGCCAGTACATCGACCAGATGGTAATGCACCACGAGGGTGCCATCGTCTCTTCGCAGCACATGATCTCCGACTCCGAAAGGCCCGAGTTGCGACAGCTCGCCGAGGATATAACGGAGAGCCAGTCCGAGCAGATAGAGCTGATGCAGGGGTGGCGGGAGGACTGGTACGGCAGCTCCGGAGAGTCTTCGGGCATGAGCTCGATGATGGACGAGAGAGCGGACGGGCACGGTATGGGCTCCATGATGAACGGAGGGCCTTCCGACGTAATGTTCCTCCGCATGATGATCCCGCACCACCAGCTCGGCATCGAGATGGCCGAGGAGGCGCTGGAGGAATCGGACCGTCCCGAGGTCCGGGACCTCTCCAGGGGGATCATCGAGGAGCAGGAGGCCGAGATCGAGCTGATGCGAGGCTATCTGGAGGAGATCGAAGCGTCGCACGAGTAGCCGGAAGCACGATCAAGGAGGTAACTTATGGGAGACAATCCGAGAACCGTTCTGGGTGTCCTGGGCGGGGTGCTCCTCGCCCTGCTCCTCTTCTCCGCCCTCGCAGGCGGCAGCATGATGGGTGGCATGGGCGAGATGGCGGGCGGCGGCATGATGGGCGGCGGTATGTTCGGCGCGCTGTTCATGCTGCTCTTCTGGGGGCTTGTCATAGCCCTCGTAGTCGGGCTGGTCGTCCTGGTCCTCCGGAGCCTGCGCTAGGGAGCCGGACATGAGCACCCCCCGCATCTTCAGCCGCCTCTACGACCCCGTTATGGAGGTCCCCGAGCGCCTGGGACTCTGGAGGCTCCGCCGGGAGGTCCTCCGGGACGTGCGGGGCCGGGTACTGGAGCTGGGCCTCGGGACCGGCAGGAACATCCCGCTCTACCCGGAGGGCGTGGACTTCCTGACGGGCATCGACCCGGACGA
>JACCZN010000058.1 GCA_013695915.1 Rubrobacter sp. | reverse complement strand
ACTCCGTGGTCTTCGGCGGGTTCGCCGCGGAGAACCTCGCCACCCGCATCGACGACGCCCGGCCGAAGCTCCTCATAACCACCGACGCGGGGATGCGGGGGGGAGAGGTGATCCCCTACAAGCCCCTCGTCGACAAGGCGATGGACCTCTCCGGGCACCCGCCGCCGCACGTCGTGGTCTACGACCGGGGCCTCGACGCAGAGATGCCCCTCACGGAGGGCCGGGACCTCGACTACGGGGAACTGCGGGAGAAGCACGCGGGCGCCGAGGTGCCCGTTGAGTGGCTGGAGTCCGAGGAGCCGAGCTACATCCTCTACACCTCCGGCACCACGGGTACGCCGAAGGGCGTCCAGCGGGACACCGGCGGCTACGCCGTGGCCCTCGCGGCCTCGATGGAGTACGTCTTCGGGACCGCGCCCGGCGAGACGATGTTCACCGCCTCCGACGTGGGGTGGGTCGTCGGGCACTCCTACACCGTCTACGCGCCCCTCATCATCGGCGGGACCACCGTGGTCTACGAGGGGCTGCCGGTACGGCCGGACCCCGGCATCTGGTGGGAGATCGTCGAGGAGCACGGGGTCACGACCATGTTCACCTCGCCGACGGCCATACGCGCGCTCCAGAAGCAGGACGTAGACTACATAAAGCGCCGCGACCTCGGCTCGCTGCGGCACATGTTCCTGGCCGGGGAGCCGCTCGACGCCCCGACCTCGGAGTGGGTGGCGGAGGCCCTCGGGGTGCCCGTGGTCGACAACTACTGGCAGACGGAGTCGGGATGGCCGATCCTGAGCAGCCGCCTGCCCGGTGTCGGCCCGGAGGAGATCAAGGTCGGCGCCGCGGGGCTGCCGTGCCCGGGTTACGACACGAAGCTGCTGGAAGAGGACACCGGCGCGGAGGTCGGGGTGGACGAGAAGGGGATACTCGTCATAGAGCCGCCGCTGCCGCCCGGCTGCATGACCACTATCTGGGGCGACGACGAGCGGTTCGTGGAGACATACTTCAGGGACTTCCCGGGGAGGCAGGTGTACTCGACCTTCGATTACGCTACGAGGGACGAGGACGGCTACTACTACATCCTCGGGCGCTCGGACGACGTGATCAACGTCGCCGGTCACCGCCTCGGCACGCGGGAGATAGAGGAGGCCGTGAGCGGTCACGCCGAGGTCGCCGAGGTCGCCGCCATCGGGGTCAAGGACGAGTACAAGGGGCAGGTCGTGGTCGCCTACGTCATCCCGAAGGACGGTGACAGCGTGGCCTCCGAGGACGGCCGGTCGGCGCTCGCGGAGTCGGTAAAGGGGATAGTGGCCGACAGGATCGGGGCCATAGCCCGGCCCTCGGAGGTGCGCTTCGTCGGGGCGCTGCCGAAGACCCGCTCCGGGAAGCTCCTCCGGCGCGGCATACAGGCCATCGCCGAGAGCCGGGACCCGGGTGATATGTCCACCCTCGAAGACCCTGCGGCCCTGGAGGACATCCGCTCCGCGAGCCCCGGCTGAGACCGGGCTAGCTGTGCAGGGAGCGCGCGCCCTCCTTTAGCGAGTCGAGGTCGTAGGCCGCCGCTCGGCTCCTCCAGGGGGTGGCGGAGAGGGAGACGGCCGTGGAGACGCCGAGGGCGACGAGGAAGGAGCCGAGCAGGCTCCCGCTGGTCATCGTGGGACCGGGGAAGAGCAGGGCACCGGCGGCGAGGCCGGAGAGGGTGCCGAGTACCGCGGCGCGCGCGGTGAAGCGCTCGCTGTAGAGCCCGAAGAAGACGGGGAAGACCGCGGCGGCGCAGACCAGGTCCGCCAGGAGCAGCAGGTAGAGGACGCTGTAGCCCTGGGAGGCTATGAGCACGAGCGGCACGGCGAGGACCAGGGTGGAGAGGCGGGAGGCGGCGAGCAGGTAGCGCGCGCTGGCCCCCGGCACGGCCCTCTTGAGGTCCACGGCGACGATGCTCGCGATGCCGTTCAGCAGGGTGTCGGCGCTGCTCATCACCAGGGCCAGCCCGACGACCAGGAGCGTGACCACCGCCCACAGCGGCAGGGAGCCGAGCAGCACGCTGAAGAAGGCGATGGAGGGCGTGTCCGCGACCCCGAGCCCGACCGCCGCGAGCCCGAAGAGGCCCATGGCGAAGACCAGGGGGAGCACGACGACGGCGGCTATGAGGAAGCCTCTCCGGAGGGCGGCGGGGTTGCGTATGGCGTAGACCCGCTGCCAGTAGCCCTGGTGGAAGAGGTTGGCGACTAGGATGGCTATGAGGAAGGTCAGGCCGGCTTCGAGGCCCGCGAAGTTGCCCCAGCCGGAGATCTCCGGCGCCCGCTCGGCGAGGCCCTCCGCCGGGGGACCGAGGCCGCCCAGGACCAGGTACCCGGAGACCACTATCAGGGCGAGGAGGGGAAGTATGATCAGGGTCTGCACCGTGTCGGTGAAGACGGAGGCGCGCAGTCCCCCGTAGGCGGTGTAGAGGAGGGTGGCGCCGACGACCACCAGGGCCGTTACCCAGAGGGGGACGTCGGCGATCAGGCTGGCGACGAGGGTCATGCCGGTGACCTCGGCTGAGAGGAAGATGAACATGTAGAACACGATGACGAGCAGGGTGAGCAGGTGCATGCCGCGGCCGTAGCGGTGGCGCACGTACTCGGTGAGGGAGTGGCCCTCGGGCATCATCCGGCGCAGCCGCAGCCCGAGGGGTATGAAGACGAGCAGGGGCGCCGCCGCCCCGAGCGCGTACCCGAGTATGGACGGCAGGCCGCCCCGGGTGGCGGCCTCTGCGGGGCCGAAGAGGATCCAGGCCCCCATCCCCGAGGCCACGAGCGTCATGGCGGCGGCAGTGGCCCCGACGGTGCCCCGGGCCGTAACGTGCTCCTCGAGTACGCCGCTCCGGCCCCGGGAGTACAGTATCCCGGCGGCCGTGAAACCCAGCGCGGCGAGCACGATGACCAGGACCGCGACGGGGCTGCTCAACGCTCCTCCCCGGCTCGGGCCGCGGCCTCGAAGAAGCCGACCTCCAGGCGCATCGCCCGGCCGTAGGCCCGC
This sequence comes from Rubrobacter sp., assembly GCA_013695915.1. Lineage (GTDB taxonomy): Bacteria > Actinomycetota > Rubrobacteria > Rubrobacterales > Rubrobacteraceae > Rubrobacter_A. The sequence goes on along the minus strand of JACCZN010000058.1, from coordinate 3,446 downwards.
CGGACCGCGGGAGTGTCGTCGGCGTAGCGGTCGAGCAGGGCCTCCAGCCGGTCCGCCAGCTCCTCGAACTTGGGGTCCGCGTAGGTCTGTATCCACTCGGCGTAGGGGCTCTCCTCCCCGTACCCCTCGCCCTCCAGGCAGGTGCCGAGAAAGGCGTAGAGCCGCATGCAGGGGGTCATGGCCGCGCAGGTCTCCCCGACGGTGCCGAGGGCCGCGGTGGAGAGGAGGAACTCGGTGTAGGCGAGCGTGGCCTCGTCGGGCACCACCTCCCCGAGCAGGACGTCCCACCGCTCGGCGTAGCCCTCGTGGAGCCTGAGCTCCTCGAGCACGCCCGCGAGGAGGTCGGCGAAGTCGTAGAGGCCCTCGCGGTCGGCGCTGCGGGAGAGGGCCAGGGCGTAGGCGCGGGCGAAGGACTCCAGGAAGAAGGCGTCTTGGGCCACGTAGGCCCTGAAGCTCTCTAGCGGCAGGCTGCCGTCCCCGATGCCCCGGACGAAGCGGTGGTTCAGGGCGTCTCTGGCGAGTTCGGCGTGCTGCTCCCAGAGGCGCTGGTGCAGGCTCATGCCTCGCCTCCCGCGGAGAAGCTCATCTCCCAGAAGTCCCGCTCCAGACGGGCCAACTCCCCGAAAACCCTTTCGGACTCCTCGATCTCCGCGCCGTCCGCCCGGGCCAGCGCGCTGTCGGCGGCGGTCCCGAGGCCCGCCACGTACTCCTCGAACTCGAGGGTGGTCCAGTGCTCGACGAACTCCCGGTAGGCGGGGTCGCTGGGGGCCGCGCTCCGCCAGGCCTCCAGGTAGGCCCGCTCTATGGCCCACAGGGCCGTCATGGCCGCCGGGTAGGAGACGCCCCCGAGCTCCGCGAGGAGGTCACCGTAGGCCGCTGTCGTGGGGTGGCGGCGGGGATCGAGCGTCAGCGAGCGTTCTCGGGCTTTCTCTTCGAACCACCCGAGCTCGGCCTCGACCGCCACCAGACCTCCGGCGAGCACCGCCTGCGCGCCGTCCCTGCGGGGTGCGCGGGCCAGCAGCCGGGACTGGAAGGTGAGCAGGTCCCCGGCGAACAGGTAGTCCTGGGCCAGCCAGGCGTCGAAGGCCGCGGCCGGTATGGTCCCTTCTCTTACCGCGTCCAGGAAGGGGTGCCGGGTGGCCTCTTGCCAGGTCCCGGGGTTCTCGCGGATCAGGTCCGTGGTCTTCATGCTCTCTCCTCTCGGGTTCGGGTCTCCCGGACGGTTACCTGACCCTGGGGCCGGATCCGGCCTTCCTCCGGGACTCGTCCAGGAGGGGGGCTATCTGGGGCGCTACGGCGGCGGCGACGAGGGCCGCGATTACCACCTTCACGACGTCGAACGGGACGAAGGGCAGGACGCCGCCGGTGATCGCCGCCACGGGCGGGAGGCTGGCCTGTACGCCGAGCCAGGTCGCGCCGAGGCCGTAGATCGCGACGAGCCCCAGGAGGCCGTACGCGGTGCCGGAGACCACGGCCCGGCGGCGGGGGGAGCCGAGGACCGTGCCCGCGGCGAGCCCGGCTATGGCGGCGGCGAAGGGGTATGAGACCAGATACCCTCCCGTGGGTCCTGCGAGCACCCCGATGCCGCCGGAGAACTGCGCGAAGACCGGTACGCCCACGGCTCCGACGAGCAGGTATACGACCTGCGACAGAGCACCGTAGCGCACCCCGAGCAGCAGCCCCGAGAGCACGACCATCGGTACCTGCAGGGTGAACGGCACGGGGGTAAAGGGCAGTGGTATGGAGATCTGGGCTCCTATGGCGGTCAGGGCCGCCATGAGGGCTATGCGGGTCATCGCCGCCGCTCGCATCAGGTTCCTCCTTCTAGCCGGGAGCGCAGGCCCCGGTCTCCGTCTCTCCGGGCCCGGACGAGCCCCAGGGGTCGTGGTGTACGAGGTCTCCCAGGGGGTATGCTGGCGGCGCACGCCCGTTCCCGTCCGGCGCGGTCCACCGGTCACGGCGGCGCAACGGTCGTGGCGGAGGCGGGTTGCCGGCGCGTCCGGAGTCCGGAGCCCATCGGTGCAGAGCATCTCCTCCCCTCTCCTTCCGGGAGCAGGGGCAGGGAGAGGAGGGGGTAGGAGCGACGGGTGCCCGGGGTCCCGAACAGTTCCCTGGGAGAAAGGTCTCGGTCAAACTTCCCTCCGCCGGCATTACCCGGATCAGGTTCCCTGGGTCGGCGCGGCGGCTGTCGGCCCTGGCGCCCTCTCAGCTTCCTCGGGCCGCGGCCACCGGAAGCTCCCCATATGACAGGGGCAATCTAACCCAGACCCGGCCCCTCGCGCAAGGGCGGCGGCCTCAGCCGCCTCGGGCGAGCTCTTCGGAGGACCTGGGTTCGAGCTCGGAGCGGAGGACCACGTTGCCCTCGGAGTCGGTGACGGAGACGGCCCGGGCGTCCTCGCGGAGCACGGCGCCGTTGAGCACGCACTCCACCGGCAGGTCGGCGTCCCCGATAAAGGTACCGGCGGAGACTGGCTCCCCGTCCTCGGGCTCGACCGCGACCGTGTAGAGTTCGCCGTCCTCGAGGCCTTCCATCTCCAGGAAGACCTCCGTGCCCCAGGTGTGGGCGACGACGGCCCCGTCCACGGCCGCGTCCTCGGGGGCTACGGAGAAGGAGATCTCCTCTACGTCCCCGAGGCCCGGCTCCCCGGTACCTAACGGGAGGTCCGCGAAGACCGCGACGGCGAGCGTCACCACGAGGACGGCGGCCGCGGCCAGCCCGGCGGCGGCAAACCCCCTGCGGGCGCGCCGCCGGGCTTCCCCCGTCTCCGTGGCGGCCAGGATCCTGTCTTCCAGGCCGGGCGAGGGCTCCGCTTCGGCCAGGAAGGGGTCGTTCACCGGCCCGGCGGGCAGGGCTGTTACGACCGCGCGCAGCCCGGCCTCCTCGGCCCGGCACTCGGCGGACCTTTCGAGGTACCGCCGGAGCTCGGAGCTCTCGGGCTCGTCGAGCTGGCCGAGGGCGTAGGCCCCGAGCAGCTCCCTGTAGCGCCGGCGATCACGGTCTCTCATCGGACCATCCCATCTCTTCGAGCGTGAGGCGCAGGGCCTTGAGCGCGTAGTACGTCCGGCTGCGGAGAGTGCCGGCCGGGACCCCGATCTCCCCGGCGACCTCCCCGTAGGGACGCCCCCGATAGTAGACCTCGAGTATCACCCGCCGGTGGTCCTCGCTCAGGCGCTCCAGCGCTTCGCTCATCTGCATCTCCGTCAGGGCTCTCTCGGTCGGGTCCTCTGCCATGTCCGTGGGGTTCTGCTCTCTGTCGTCGGGGTCGTCCGCGAGGGGGCCGGAGGGACGGGCGTTCCTCTTGCGGACGGCGTCTATCATGAGGTTGCGGGCGATGGCGAAGAGCCAGGTCCTCCGGGAGCCGCGCCCGGCGTCGAACCTCTCCCGCGACTGCCACGCCCGCACGAAGGTCTCCTGCACGACCTCTTCGGCGAGCCCCCGGTCGCCG
>JACCZN010000032.1 GCA_013695915.1 Rubrobacter sp. | reverse complement strand
TCAAGAGCCGCGGGGGCTACGGCGGCAAGGAGGTCCTGATCGGCCCCGAAGAGACCGAGGAGGCCATCGAGAGGTTCCGCGAGACGGTGGAGAAGGACCCGGTCGAGTACATAGCGCAGGAGATGATCGACTTCTCCACCCACGTCCTCTGCGAGGCTAGCGGGGGCGACGGCGCCGGGGAGCGGGGCTTCACCCTGCGCGACTCCTACGCGGACTACCGTCTCCTGGCCCTCGCCCCCGACCCGGAGGACCCCGGCGTCGTGGAGACGGTGCCCGGCTCCCTTACCCGCATCGCAGCACCCGGCAAGCACATCGTCAACATCTCCAGCGGCGGCAAGATGAAAGATACCTGGGTACTATCCCGGTAGACCAGAGAGGCCGGTAAGCTCCGGCAGAGAAAGGGGAACGTATGGCGAGGCTCGACGGCAGGGTAGCAGTAGTCACCGGCGCGACCAGCGGTATCGGGGAGGCCACGGCGCTCGCGCTGGCCGCCGAGGAGGCGCACGTCACGATAGCGGGCCGCCGGGGCGACCGGCTCGACGACCTCACAGACCGCATGAAAGGCGCCGGAGCGGACGGCGACGGGCAGGTGCTCGCCATAGAGTGCGACGTCACCGATGAGCAGCAGGCCCACGACCTCATAGAGAAGACCCGGGAGGAGTTCGGCAAGCTCGACATCCTCGTGAACAACGCCGGGGTCATGCTCCTCTCGAAGGTCGAGAAGGGCCTCTCCGACCAGTGGCGCCAGATGTTCGACGTGAACGTCATGGGCCTCCTCTACGTCACGGACGCCGCGGTAGCGGTCATGAAGCAGCAGGGCTCGGGACACCTGATCAACATCAGCAGCGTGGCCGGGCGCAAGACCCGCCCGACGGTGGGAGTCTACTCGGGGACCAAGTTCGCCGTGAACGCCATCTCCGAGGCCCTGCGCCAGGAGCTACTGCAAGACGGCATCCGGGTGACGATGGTAGAGCCGGGCGCGGTCGCCACGGAGCTCACCGACCACATAACCGACGAGGAGGTGCGCGAGAACCTCGGCAGTTCGCAGATGGAGCCGCTGCAGTCCGAGGACATCGCAAACGCCATAGTCTACGCAGCCTCCCAGCCCCAGCGGGTCAGCGTGAACGAGATCCTGATCCGTCCTACAGAGCAGTCGAACTAGTACCGGGCGGGGACCTCGAACTTCTCCGTTCCGGCCCGGCCGCTCTCTTCGGCCTCTAGCAGCCGGCTCAGAGACTCTACGGCGACCTCGAGCTCGCTGCGGGCGGGCTCGGAGGTGGTGAAGTACTTCTGCAGGAAGTTCCCGACGGCTATGGAGGGCCGAGTCTCCCCGAAGGTGTACCAGGCCTCGGAGATCAGGATGAACTGCAGGAAGATGTACGGCGTCCAGCTTATGAAGGGCTCCAGGATGGCGGCGGCGAACATGTATATCAGGATGTTCGTACCGCAACGGGAGTGGATGCGGCCGCAGCGTTGGGCCTCCTCCAGCGTGACCTCGCCGTACTTCTCGTAGGCCGCGACGGCTTTGTGTTCCGCTCCGTGGTAGCGGCCGATGGAGGTAAACTTCATCACCGCGAAGAAGAGGAAGAGCAGCGGCAGTATTGGGAAGGCCGCGAGGAAGCCCAAGGGGCCGTCCGTCGGGCCTCCTACGCCGAGCCCCTCCACGAGGGTGATGCCCAGCCAGAGCACGGCCAGGAGACCGGCGAGGAAGACCAGGCCCTTCACCGAGCCGACCACCTGAAGGAGCACCCGGCCCCAGAGAAAGAACGAGCGGACGATGGGCCAGCGAGAGACGCGGCGCATCAGAGGGTTCTCGGGCCGCCCGAGGCTGGTCCGGTCGATGCGGATCAGGATCTCGGCTTCCCGCCGCTCGCTGATGCTCGCGTAGTTGGGCCCGAAGAAGTCTATACCCCTGAAACGGGCCATGCCGCCGAAGAGCAACCGCTCTTTCTCTTCGCCGCCAGCACTCTTCTCCGCCAATAGTCTCCTCACCCCAGGTACGAAAATCAGAGGTCGTAAAGATAGCACGCCGCCAGCACAGGGAGAGAGTATAACCCCCGTCACCCGGAGCCGGGTAGAATACCGCTCAGAGGAATCGCGCAAGGAGTTGTAGCGTGCCACAGGAGAGAGCGATGCAGGGACGGCTAGTCTACATAGCGGTCGGGCTGTTCTTCGCGCTGCTCGTCTCCCTGTACTTCTTCTACGAGATCCGGGCGGTCGTGCTGGTCTTCCTGCTCACCCTGCTCTTTACGATCATCGTCAGCGGGCCGGTGGACTACCTGGCCCACCGGGGCGTAGCGAGGGGCTGGGGCATGCTCCTCGTGCTCGGCGGCTCGGCGGGCGGGCTGTGGCTCGTGGGTATGGCGCTGGCACCGACCATCAGCGCCCAGTCCCAGGCGCTGGGCGAGGACTTCCCCGTGCTCCTCGCGGAGGCCCAGGGGCTGCTGAACTGGGCCCTAGGGGTCCCCGGCCTGGACCTCGGTCTGGACCTGCAACGGGAGCAGGCCTTCGAGGCGGCGCAGGACTTTCTCTCGGGCGGTGCCTTCGCGGCGGCCGCGGCGTTCGGCGTCAGCGTCGCGAGCGGCATCACCTTCGGCGTCGTGGCGCTCATAGCCACGATCTACCTGAGCCTGAACCCCTCCCCGGTGGTGAACGGCTTCGTGGCCCTCTTTCCGGCCGGCTGGCGCGAGAGGGTGCGCGGCGTCCTCACGGAGATGTACCACACGGTACAGAAGTGGTTTCTCGGCCAGCTCGCGTCCATGACGATAATAGGGGTGCTCTCCGCCATAGCCCTCTCCATTATCGGCATAGACTTCGCCATCCTGATCGGGATCTTCTCCGGGCTGATCTCCTTTGTCCCGTTCGTCGGGCCCGTGGTCTCGGTAATACCACCGGTGCTTCTGGCCCTGATCTCGAACCCCATAGCAGCGCTCTGGGTGGTGCTGGCCTACATCGGGATCCAGCAGTTCGAGTCCCACGTGATACAGCCGGTGGTAATGAGCCGGGCGGTCTCCCTGCACCCGGCGGTGGTGGTCTTCGCGCTCCTGATCATGAGCA
>JACCZN010000025.1 GCA_013695915.1 Rubrobacter sp. | reverse complement strand
AAGCTCGTGTACTTCTACGACGACAACCGGATCACGATAGACGGCACCACCGCGCTCTCCTTCGACGGCGAGGACAAGGGCCGCCGCTTCGAGGCCTACGGCTGGCACGTCCAGCACGTGGACGACGCCGAGGACCTCGAAGCTCTGGAAGCGGCCACCCGCAACGCCGTGGAAGAGGGGGAGCGGCCCTCACTCGTGATAGTGCGCAGCCACATCGGCTACCCCGCGCCGAACGCCATAGACACCGCCGCCGCCCACGGCGCGCCGCTGGGCGAGGACGAGGTCCGGGCAGCGAAGGAGGCGATGGGCCTGGACCCCGACGAGGAGTTCCAGGTCCCGGACGAGGTCTACGAGCACATGAGCACCGCGGAGCGGGGCCGGGAGCTGGAGGAGGACTGGAACCGGCGCTTCGCGGCCTGGCGCGGGGAGTTCCCGGAGCTCGCCGGGGAGTGGGACCGTGCGTGGGAGGGGAAGCCCGAGCCCGGCTTCGAGGAGGCGCTACCGGTCTTCGACCCGTCGGAGACGCCCAAGCTCGCGACCCGCAAGGCCGGGGCCGCCGTCATGGACGCCTTCATGGGCTACACGCCGACCATGATCGGGGGTGCCGCCGACCTCGTGGCCTCGACGAGCACCGCGTTCTCCGGGGGCGGCATGTTCTCCTCCACGCACGCCGGGCGGAACATCGCCTGGGGTGTCAGGGAGCACGGCATGGGCAGCGCCGTAAACGGCCTGGCGATGCACGGGGGCATAGTGCGGCCCTACGGCTCGACCTTCCTGATCTTCTCCGACTACATGCGCCCGGCCATCCGGCTCTCCGCGCTCATGAGCGCGCAGGTGGCCTGGGTCTTTACCCACGACTCCGTGGGCCTCGGCGAGGACGGCCCCACCCACCAGCCCGTCGAGCACTACATGGCGCTCAGGGCCATCCCGAACCTGACCGTCATACGCCCGGCCGACGCCAACGAGACCTCGATGGCCTGGCGCTCGGCGCTGGAGTCCGACGGGCCGGTGGCTCTGCTCCTGACCCGGCAGAACGTGCCCGTAATAGACCGGGAGGCCTACCGCTCGGCGGAGGGCGCGTTGCGCGGGGCGTACGTCCTGACCGGGGACACCGTCTCCGGCAACCCCGACGACGCCCCGGACGCGATACTCATAGCCTCGGGCTCGGAGGTGGCCGTGGCGCTCGAGGCCCGCGGGCAGCTCGCGGAGAAGGGCGTCTCGGCGCGGGTGGTGAGCATGCCGTCGTGGGAGATCTTCGACCGGCAGCCCCGGGAGTACCGGGACTCCGTGCTGCCCCCGAACGTCACCACCCGGGTCTCCGTGGAGGCCGGCGTCACGCTCGGCTGGGAGCGGTACGTGGGCTTAGGCGGCGCGAGCATCGGCGTCGACCGCTTCGGCTCCTCGGCGCCGGGTGAGGAGGTGCTCGAGAACCTCGGCATAAGCCCCGGGAACGTGGCGAACAGGACGCTCGCGCTCCTCGGCCGCGGGGAAGCGGTCGGCGGGGAGTCCGGCACCCCGGCGGTCGAGGACACTCACCCCTCGGAAGGACACTCCTAGAGGGCCGGGTGTAGACTTCGGATAGTGTGGCCGGTCCCCCCGGCGAGACCGGGGACCTGTACAGGAGGTACGGATGAACGAGCGGTTGGAGAAGCTTGCCGGGGCGGGGCAGAGCGTCTGGATAGACTCCCTCTCCCGCGACGACCTGGAGGACGGCAGCCTGGAAGCGTTGGTCGAGGAGGGGGTGACGGGCGTCACCTCGAACCCGACCATCTTCCAGAAGGCCATCTCCGAGTCCTCCCGCTACGACGAGCAGCTAGAGGAGCTCTACAAAGAGGAGGACGACCCCAAGGAGGTCTTCTTCGAGCTCGCGCGTGCAGATATACAGGAGGCCTGCGACCTCCTGCGCCCCGTCCACGACCGGACGGGAGGTAAGGACGGCTACGTCTCCCTGGAGGTCTCCCCGGACCTCGCCTACGACACCCCGAAGACCGTCGAGGAGGCGAAGAGGCTTCACGGCTTGGTCGACCGTCCGAACCTCCTGGTAAAGATACCGGCTACCGCGCCGGGCCTCGCCGCGATAGAGGAGATGATCGCCACCGGCAAGTCCATAAACGTAACCCTGATCTTCTCTCTCTCCCGCTACCGGGCGGTGGCCGGGGCCTACGTCCGCGGCCTGCAGCGGCTCGTCGCTTCCGGCGGCG
>JACCZN010000002.1 GCA_013695915.1 Rubrobacter sp. | reverse complement strand
CTACAACTTCTGTTGGCCGGTGAGGACTTTGGGTGAGCCGGCGAGGCCTGGTGAGAGAGGCCGGCGGCCGCGGAGCCCGGCGATGGCGGCGGGATTAGCAGATCATGTCTGGTCGCTGGTGGAATGGCTATCGTTTCCGGTCATTCCACGCGTGTAGGACACCAGGTATTTTCGGAGCACGCGATTAATCGCTGCTTTGCGACGCCCCAGAGCCTGTTCGTCCAGCCAGCGTTCGGGGTGGCGCAGGAGCACGAGGCCCTCTCCGGGAGAGAGTTCCCAGATCCACGGAACCTCTCTCTGGAGCCTCTTACGCCGTCGCCTATCGAGCTTTGTGCCAAAGCGCCTGCGCGCGAACTCGAACAAGGGCGCGCAGTCTCCCTCTTCGTACGCTCGTAGCGCGCTGAGAAACTCCCGCACCTCTTCGGGGACACCGAGCGCCTCCAACGAGAACCTCTGAGTGAGGCCAAAGACTCCTTGCTCTACCCCCGGCATCTGAGAGATCACGCCTGAGAGCCCCGACACCGTGCCCCCGAGACCCCACGCTGTTCCTGGCCCCGAGAGAGCGCCCGAGAGCCTCGACATCTCTCCCCCGACGCGCCCACCCACGGAGCCTCCGACGCGTACGCCGGCCCCGAACAACCCTGAGAGGGGAGAGCGGCTGAAGCTCTGCGCCACGTCCACTATGGGCGGACGTCCACTCTCGTTCAGGTGCGTCAGGTCCACTGCCCAGCCACTCATCAGCCCCGCCACGCCGCCCGCGACCGTGGCCGACAAAGAAGACTCGAACTGCTCAAACGCTTTGTGTATCGGGCTATTGAGCTCAGGGAGCACGTCTCCCAACTCTATCGTCCGGGGGACAAGGGCTTCGGCTACGACGGGGGAGAGCAACTCTTCAGCATGGGGGTACCTGGTGCGGGTGTCCCGGTCCATGCGTGCCATCAGCCTGCCACCAATCTCATCCCTTCTAGGCTCTCTGCAATTCTAGCCGCCCGCCGCCCTCTCCGAGCACGGCGCTGAACCTCAACTCGGGGGTTAGTTTAGTAACCTGAGAAGTGTATCTGTCGACGCAGGGGGTGTCGGCCGTGGTACGGGCGAGCGGTATGTGGCCCGTGGACGAGGAGCGGGGCTGGGTGGGCCAGACGCACCGCCGGACCGACGCCGCCCTCGGCAACGGCCTGAGGCCCCAGCAGGCCTCCATCGTGCGGGGCATGCTCATCGGCGACCGCTCCCGCATACCCGAGGAGACCTACGAGGACTTCAGGCGGAGCGGGGTGGCTCACATACTCGCCATCTCCGGCCAACACGTAGCCGTGCTCGCCGCGGCGGTCTACTTCGCGCTCCGGGCCTTCGCCGTACCCGCCGTGGTCCGGAACCCGTCCACTATGGCCCTGATCTGGCTCTACGTCCTCGTGGCGGGTGCGCCGCCGTCGGCTCTCCGGGCGGGGTTCGTCGCAACCCTGGCGCTCTCTGCCCCGCTCTTCGGGCGCCAGCTCTCGCCCCTGCACTTCATGACCACGATGCTAGCCGCCGTGCTCTCCTACAACCCGGCGCTCGTGTACAGCACGGGCTTCCAGCTCTCCGTTGCCGCCGTCTTCGGCATCCTGCTCTTCAGGAAGCCCTTGAAGTCGTTCGTGAAGAGCACCGTGCTGCGGCCCTTCCGGAGACCGAGCGACCTGCTCCTGAACCTGATCTCGATCTCCCTCGCGGCCCAGGTGGCCACCGCCCCGATAATAGCGGTGAACTTCGAGCAGGTGCCGGTCCTCGGGGTGTTTACGAACCTCGCGGCTGTACCGCTCTCCGCTCCGATCCTGACCCTCGGCTTCCTCGGCGCCTCTCTCGGCAACGTGGCCTCCGCGCTCGCCTACCCGCTGAACGTCTCGAACGGGTTCCTGGTGACCCTGCTGGAGTGGACCGCCGGTACCGTAGCCTCCGTGCCGTTCGCCGCCGTGGAGACTACCGGAGCCACCTTGCCGCTGGTAGCCCTGTTCTATGCCGGTTGTGTCCCCGGGGCGGTGGCCGAGAGCCTGCTCCCCGAGAGCCGCTGGCCGATGGTGGCCGGGCTCCTGCTGCTGTGGGCCGGGCTGTGGGTATCGCTGGTCGCGGTATTGTGAAGGGGTAGAATACGCGCATGGCCGTGTACCTTCTCCTGGGTGACGATGAGGAGCGCAAGGCCCGCGGCGTGGAGAGGCTGCGCCGGGACCGGGCTGCGGAGGCCTACGACGCGCAGGATGCCTCGCCGGAGGCCGTCGTCTCCGCCTGCAACTCGTACTCGCTCTTCGGCGACGGGACCTTCGTGCTGGTAAAGAACCTCGACGCCTGGAACGCGGCCCAGAAAGCGAAGATCCTAGACTACCTGCAAGACCCCTCGCCGGAGACGGATCTGGTCCTGCTCGGCAAGAAGCTCGGCGCCCGCGAGAAGCTGCTGGCCGCGGTCAAGGAGACGGGCGAGGTCCACGACTTCGAGCAGCCCACGGGCAAGGCCCTGACAAAGTGGACGGTGGGCTACGCAAAGAAGCAGGGCCTCCCCATCCCCGAGACTGTCGCGAGCGAGCTGAACGACCGGTGCTCGGGAGATAAGGCCCGGCTGGTCCGCGAGGTCGAGAAGCTCGCGCTCTACACCGGTGGGGAGGAGGCGACCCTGGAGGACGTGGAGGCGCTATGTACCCCGGACCTCCAATCGAACATCTTCGCCTTCGTGGACGCCCTCTCCTCCGGTGACCGGGGGAAGGCCCTGAGGCTTCTCGAGGACCTGACGGGTGCGGGGGAGCCGCCGCTCCGGATAGCGTACATGGTCCGCCGCCAGTTCCACCTCCTGGCGCGGGCTCAGGCGCTCTACGGCAGGGGAGCACCCCAGAGAGAGGTCGCGAGCACGCTCAAGGTGCCGCCGTTCGTGGCGCGCAAGCTCGAAGAGCAGGGACGCAAGCTCTCCGAGACGGACCTCGAAGAGGCCCTTGCCAGGACCACGGAGCTCGAGCGCGGTCTGAAGGGCGGGCGCGACCTCGGGCCCGAACTCCTGATGGAGCTCGCCGTAGTGGAACTCTCCGGATAGAAGAACGAGTCATACGGAATCCGGGTAAATGATGCCATCTCTGGTGGGCCCGGGAGTCGGGAGGCGCATCGCTCCGCTCGCTTCGGGAGTCGGGAGTCGGAAAAGACAAATACGACTCCCGATCTCCCGATCTCCCGACTCCCGAACTACAAAAGCCGCGAAGTAGTCAACCGGATTCCGTATCAGGTACCGGGTCCAGATCTTTGGGCGACGTAGAGGAGCGCCCGGTACCCCTGAGCGATGGTGCCATCGAAGCTCGTGTCTATAAGTTCCTCTACGCCGCGTAATAGCCGCGCCCGCTGGTCGTCCGGCAGCTCTATGTGCCCGGAGTAGGTGCCGAGCAGGCAGGAGTACCCGGCGGCGTCGTAGCGGACCGACCAGAGGTACTCGTGGGCCGTTACCTCGCCGAAGAGACCTGTCGCCCGGATCTCGGCCGCCGTGTCCGGGTCCTCGGCGCGACGACGGGTGATCGACCATGCGACCTCCGGGGCCTCTCGTTCGTAGACCTCCTGCAGAGCTTCTGAGAAACCATCGCTCGTCCGCTCCCAGTCCGAGGTTTCCAGAGAAGGGCTAGCGCCCCGCCGGGACGGAGCGCTAGCTGCACCTTACGGTATGCGGCTTCCCGGTCGAACCAGTGGAAGGCGCTCGCACAGACGGCGAGGTCGAAGGACTCGCCTTCCAGCGGCTGCTCCTCGAAGAGTCCGGTCCGTACCTTGGTGTCCGGGAAGCCGGCGAGCTTCTCCCGGGCCACAGCGGCCAGGTTCTCCCCGAGCTCCACGCCGAGGACGCTGTAGCCCCGGCGGGCCAGGGGTACGGTTGCGTGCCCGGTACCGGAGCCTATCTCCAGCACCCGTCCTCCGGGCGGTATCCCGGAGAGGTCCGTCAGCCCATCGAACAACTCATCCGGGTAGCCGGGCCTCGCCTCGTCGTAGAGCTGCGCCACCCGGTCAAAGGTCCACCTCAGGCGTTCCCTCTCCTCTACGGTTCGCTCTTCCGGTTGACCCCGCACGGTTACTCCTCTTCCGGCCCTTCCGCCTCGGGCTCGCCCTCTAGCTGGTCCTCCAGGATCTCGTTCGCCTCCTCGTTCAGCTCATCGAGGGTGCTCTCGACGTCCAGGTCCGGGTCCTCGACGATCCCGGCCATGTCCTGCTCGACCTGCTCGCGCACGAAATCGTAGCGTAAGTCGGGTCAGACCAGCTGGAGAACATCGCCGTTCACATTCTCGCAGCGTAGGTCCTACTCTTCCACCAATTCCACTATGTCCTGACCGGTGGCCGCGGCAGCCTCCCGGATCACGTCGTAGTCGGCGTCGTCGGCCTCGACCACGTCTTCTAGGCCGTAGATCTCCTCGAACACCTCCTGGTTCTCTTCCGAGCGGACGGCCGCGGCGTACGCTTCCTGTATCTCCTCCGCGGCCTCTTCGCTGATCCCCGGTCGGACGGAGAAGGCGCTCTGGGGTATCTCCTCGGTCTCGCCCAGGGTCTCTATCCTGTCTTCCACATCGGGGAACTCGTCCTCTATAAGCTCCGGCGCGTCGTCGAAGATCGCCGCCGCCTCGACCTCCTCGTTCAGTAGCGCGGTCAGGGCGTTGTCGTGGCTTCCGGCGAAGATCGCGTTGCCGAAGAACTCATCCGGCTCCGCTCCCTCCTCGATCAAACCTTCCTCGACCAGTTGGGCCAGCGGGAAGAGGTAGCCCGAGGTGGAGGCCGGGTCCACGAAGGCCACGTCCCGGCCTTCGAGGTCCTCCAGGGACTCGATGTCGCTGCCGGAACGGACGACGAACTCGCTGCGGTAGAACGGGGAGCCGTCGTGGACCTCGGTCAAGAGCGCCTGCGTCTCGGGGTAACGGTCCTTGGCGAGCACGTAGGCGAAGGGGGTCAGCGCGCCCACGTCTACCTGCTCGTTGCCCATGGCCTCCACGAGCCCGATGTAGTTCGTGAGTACGTCGGCCTCCACGGGGACACCGAGCTCCTCGCTCAGGGCGTCGGCCAGCGGGTCGGCCCGCTCCTCGAGAGCCCCTTCCTGCCAGGGGATGAACCCGAACGTCAACTCGTCCAGCTCCTCGCCGGCCGCTCCCTCTTCGGAGTCGCCCGCGTCCCCCTGGCCGCAGGCGATCAGGACCACCAACAGCCCCGCGACCAGCAGGCTTAGCTCGAACTTGCGCAACATTACTCCTCCTATCCCTGGGTTCTCTCGGCCGCCGCGCCCCGCGACTACTCGCGGTCTCCATACGGGTCTGTGACCAGCAGCTCGACGTTGCGGTCGGTCCGCTCGCCCCGGTAGTCGGAGGTGCCGTCCTCGCCGTTCTCAGCCTGCGGGTCGTTGTAGGCCAGCTCTCGGGAGATGGAGGCCAGCCTGCGGGCCGAACCGCCCGCCGCGCCGCGTCCGCTGCCCGATGGTCAGCCGGGGTCCGGCGGCGCGCCGTGGTCGACGATGGTCGCGAAGATCGAGAGGCTCCCGTCCCGGTTGTCGACGAGGTCTATCGCGCGCGACTGCTGGGGCCAGTCGGCGTGGGAGGCGGTCACTATCTGCCAGAAGCCGCTGCCCGTCTCTCCGATGGGGCCGCTGCGCGGGACCGGCCGGATGCGGTGCTCGTGCTCGTGGCCGGAGACGAGGCAGACCACGCTCGGATGCCGCAGGAGCAGGCAGCGGAGGGTCTCGTCGGGTGTCGGCTCGCTCTCGGGGTCCTCGAGCGCGCACGGCGCCGGTTCGTCCACGCCGGGTGGCGACTCCCCGAAGTGGACCAGGGGAGATTGTTCTCCGCCCGCGTCTCCCGGAGGGAAGGGGCTCGCCGGGGGCTCGTCCATCGTCTCCAGGGCGTGGTGGGAGAAGACGATCACGAGCTCGCGGTCCTCCTCGGCTTCTAGTAGCTCCCGGTGGAGCCAGCGGAACTGGGGGTCGTCTATGTTGCCGCCCGCGCCGCCGTTCTCTGCCACCGAGTCGAGCACGACGAAGCGCAGGTCCTCCTCCGGCTTGAAGGAGTAGTTGCCCTGGCCGCTCTCGAGGTTCTCCTCGGTGAAGCCGTGGCCCACCGGCTCGCCGGCGGTCTCGAAGTGCTCGCGGATGAAGTCCTGCTTGGTCAGCGGCCGCCGCCGGTCGTCGCGGGGGACGGTCCTCGCGGGCCGGGAGTCGGGGTCGGAGAGCGTCTCCTCCAGCGGCTCCCGGAGCACGGTGTCCCCGGTCCTGCTCTGGCCCGCGGTGAGGTCTCCACCGGCAAGCTCCCGCAGCCGCTGCTCGTCTTCGGAGGTGGCGAAGCCCGTGACCTTGAGGCAGCCCACCGCGATCTCCTCCAGAGCCGGGTTGCGGGGCTGGTTGCCCTGGACGAGCCCGTCGTGGTTGCCGAACATGCCGTACCACGGCACGCCCAGACCGGCGGCCCGGAAGTCCCGGTTCATCTGCTCGAAGAGCCCCCGGAAGTCCCGCACCACGTTCGACCGGCCTGCCTCGCGCCGGTTCTCCTCCCGGTTCGGGGAGTAGCCGGGGCCGTCCTCGGTGTTGTTGCCCTCATCGGCGCCGGAGCTGCTGTCGGGCTCGTAGTACTCGTTGTCCCCCCGCACGCCGTCGTAGGGACCGTCGTCTTCGGAGGTGCCGCAGGTACCCGGCACGCCGGAGTCCGGCTCCACCCGCTGGCCGTCGAGCGTGTCGATCAGGCCGCGGACCTCGTTCAACTGCGTGTTGTCCGTACTGTCGCCGGTGGTCACGACGAGGTCCAGGCTCCGTCCCGTGGCCGGGCTGGTGAGGCCGCGCAGCTCCCTCACCATCTCGTTCAAAACGCGGGTCGAGACTCCCTCCTGGGGCCGGTACGCCGAGGTAAACGGGGAGCCGAGCCGGTCGAGGAACTCCACCCGCAGCGGCGACTGCTCGTCGGTGATGTGGATGTCGGTCATCTGGGCGAAGAAGACCTTCTCCTGGCGGCGGCCTTTGCGGTCGGGCCGAGCGCTTCCGAGGTCGTCGCGGACCACGTAGTCCTCTCCGGGCGCGTTTTCGAGGCGGTTGTCGCCGTTGCGGTCCAGGATCGTCCGTCGGACCGTCGTCCCCCCGGAGCCCGGCGAGCCGCTCTGCGCCAGGGCCTTTTCCGCGGGAGCGGCGACCCCGAGCAGGAACGCCCCCACCGCCCCGGCCCGCCCAGCTTCAGGAACTCTCCGCGGTCTATCTTCCTGTGCGGTCCGGGTGCCTTGCCGGGGTCTCTCGGCTGTTCATCCTGGGAACTCATCATCCCTCCTCTGGATCGTGTGCTCCTGATCTACTGTGGTCATCTTCTGCCTCTGCCCGCGCCGGGTAGAGGCGCGCGCGGTCCGGGGAGAACCTCAGCACGAGTCCCACAACTCATCGCGCGAGAGAAGATGCGCGAACACGGCTCTCGCAATGCCGCGCCAGCAGAAACCTCTACACCATTACACGCTATAAGAACCGCCCCGATGGCATGTTTAACCTCTGTAAAATCCAGGCTAAATCTTTGTTACCCGGGTGCCGGACTCCGTGGTACCTTGTCGCGTGAGAGCCCTCTCCGGAGACCCTTCCTTGAAACATGAAGTTAACGTGGAGTTTGCATTGTTGAAACTCGGCGGTCCTTGGTGGTAGCGTGAGATTATCTCGTACCACCCGCCCGATACACTGGACTACCAAGCACATCCGCCACCGTCCAAATCGAACCAGTCAGGCTCGCAGCCATCGCCGGTGTGCGCTGCGCATAGCATCT
>JACCZN010000001.1 GCA_013695915.1 Rubrobacter sp. | reverse complement strand
CTACAACTTCTGTTGGCCGGTGAGGACTTTGGGTGAGCCGGTGAGGCCTGGTGAGAGAGGCCGGCGGCCGCGGAGCCCGGCGATGGCGGCGGGACTAGCCGATCATGTCTGGTCGCTGGTGGAATGGGTATCGTTTCCGGTCATTCCACGCGTGTAGGACACCAGGGATAACCTCGGCGCTGCGGTAATCGAGGACCGGCGCTGAGTCCTGGAACCCTGCGGGTTCCCCGCGCCGTTTGATCCTCTACCTCGACACTAGCGCCCTCGTGAAACTCTATGGTCTGGAGGAGGGGCGCGACCTGGTCGAGCAGGCGGTAGACGAGGCGGCGGTGCTCGCCACCTCTTCCGTAGTTCGGCCCTCCCCTCTGTCCTACAGCAGGCTCACAAACTCCTCCGCCGTGACCCCGGCGTCCCGGATCAGGGAGCGTAGCGTGCCGCGCTTGAGCTGGTGACGCGGGACGGTTAGAGGCTCTCTCCCGGCGGCCATGAGCCGTACGTGCGAGCCTCTCTGGCGGACCCTCTCGTAGCCGAGCTTCTCGAAGGCTCTTACAGCTTCATCACCGGAGACGGCGGGTAGAGACGGCAAGGGCTAGACGGCCAACTCCCGAACGATCTCATCCCCTTCTGGTAGCTCCTCTCCGAGCTCCTCCATGCTCTCGAGGGTGAACCGAAGGGCTGCCTCCACGTCTTCGAGGGCCTCCTCTTCGGTCTCTCCCTGTCCTACGACACCGGGGAGGCTGGGAAGCGTGGCTACGTACCCGCCGTCCTCATGGTCGGAGTGTATGGCTACCGCAAAGCGCCTGACCGGCTCCATGACTGGCTCCTACTGCTCTCTGAGTACATACGCTCTCACCTGTATCCGTATTGTAGCCTCCTGGCAGCATAGGCGGATGCTGTGGCCGGACTTAACTCGGACTTTTCTCCGCTACAGATCGTAGGGTAGGATGCGAAAGTATTGTCTGTCGCGGCCACTGACCGTGCGGAAGTCGCGCTGATCGGTTGTGAGGATGTCAAAGCAACTGTATCGCTCGGCCAGCACGACGCACGATGCGTCAGCCAGGTCGAAGGTCGTCAAGTCGGCGTAGCGAGTGAGCAGGGCGTGTGCCCTCGCCAAGTCCTCGTCCTCTATCCGCTCGACCTGATAGGCGGCCTCTATCTCTTCGATGGCGGCCAACTCCGCCTGGCGACCGTAGCGGTCCAGGAGGAGGTGGTCCAGCTCGGCCAGAACCAGCGGGGAGACGAGGAGCGGACCGTGGGCGGCTCGAACCGCTTCGAGGAAGAGAACGTGGTCCTCCTGCTTGCCATCGAGAACCGACAGAAGACCGCCGGTATCGACGATGAGCGTCAACGCCCGAAGGTGTGGAGTTCTTCCTCCGTGCGCTTCGCCAGCGTCGGATCGTCGCCGTGGAAGAGTGCCCCGCGCGGCTTGCGCTTCTTTCCGGCGGAGCTCGATGTAGGCGATCCCTTCTGCCGCGGCTGCTCTTGGCGTTCGTTCTGCTCTTCGGTTCTCCTGGCCATCTTCGGCGCTCCTTTTGATCTCCCGACAGTCTACAACCTCCCGCGGGTACAGCGAAAGGACCAGGATACGGTGAGAAGAACCGTTCCGATATGGCTGAGATCGGGCAACGAAATCAGCGCAAAACGGGATGCCGCTCCCGCAGCGTGGGAGTTACACGCCCGGCCGCCTCACCGAGTATCTCCCCGGCGTCTCTCCTCTGGAGCGGTGTTGCGGCTATCGGTCCCTGGCCCCTTCTGCCGCCTGGCCGAAGGGGTTTTTGACCCGCACACCCTCGTAAGCCTGTCCGTCGTTCAAGTCTTCAGAGAAGAGCACCCCGCAACCCTGCGAGGAGGCGCTCCTTACGATCATGGCATCCCAGAAGGAGATCCCCGTCCGCCGATGCACGTCTATGGCCGCGAGCACGTCGGGTGCGCCGGGACGATGGAGCCCCCAGTGAGAGAAGTCCGCTATTATCTCGCGAGCTTCTCTGGCGCCCATAGGGTTCGCCAGCTTGCGGGTCACGTTCACGAAGAACTCCTGCAGGACCTGCACGCTCAGACGCCCCGAGTGCTCCTCCCACAGCCCTTCGATCAGGTCCCTGGCCGCTTCGCGCTTGGCCCCCGCGCTCCTGTCGTGAGCGTAGACGAGGACGTTGGAGTCCACGAAAGCCAGACCCTCCACGCGAGCCTCGGGTCGCCCCGAGCGCTCACCGCTCATGCAACTCGTCCCGGCTCCAACTCACTCTTCCACCCGTGCCCAGATCGAAGCCTTCCCGAAGCCGTCTCAGGCTCTGCTCCCTGGCCGCCCGGTAACCACGTTCCTCGTCGACCAACTCCCTCAGCATGCCGACCATGAGCGCCGAAATCGAGGTGTCCCTCTGCGCCGCGATAACCTTCGCTTCCCGAACCACCTCCCTGGGCAAAGAGAGCGTGACGTTCTGCTTCTCCTGTCTCTCCGTCGCCACAAACGACCCCGATGCTCGATAGATACACGTAAATAAGTGTAGCACACAATCACGTGCCTTTAGTCCTGATCCGCGATAAGATCTCAGCAACATACATACTATGTAACGGTTCGACAGCCTCCGTGAGCCTGATAATATGAATATCGGGCAAACGAGCGTATCGGAGGGTGAGCTTCATATGGAGACGAGCAAGGTGGGTAAGAGAGGGGCGGTGGTTATACCTGCGGCCCTCAGACGCCGGTTCGGCATAGAGGAGGGGATGCTGGTGGTGGCCGAGGCTACCGATGAAGGGGTCCTGATCCGTCCGGCTGTCGCCGTGCCGGTGGAGGTCTATTCGCCGGAGCGCAAGGCGAGGCTGCTGGAGAATGCCACTGACGCCGCCGACTACGCCCAGGCCGCCGAAGAGGTGAGACGGATGGGGCTCTCGCCGGAGGAACTCGGGATAGAATCGCCGGAGGCTCCGCCCGGGGAGCCAGGTGCGACCCATCAGGCCGGTTAGGAAACACCGGCGTTGGCCGTAGGGCCGTGGACCGGATCCACCTCCGGTGAGTAGCACTGATCGTCTCTTTCTTGACGCTAACGTCCTGTTCTCGGCGGCCTATCGGGCAGGTGCCGGTGTAGGAGCGCTCTGGCGAATAGACGGTGTCGTCCTCCTAAGCTCTACCTATGCCGCAGAGGAAGCCCGGCGTAACCTCGAGGACAAGGACCGGATCCAACGCCTCGAAGAGCTGATGGACCGAGTCGAGATCTCGGACCTTCGCTCCAGTCCACAAGACTGCGGGATTATACTTCCTCCCAGAGTCCAGAAAGGAGGCCGCTCCGTGGAGACTAGGCAGATCGTCTCTCGCAACCCCAACGTACTGAATGGTGAGTTAGTCTTCGCCGGCACCCGGGTGCCGGTAAAGAACCTGGTGGACTACCTCGCCGCCGGTGATCCTCTGGAAGAGTTCCTGGAAGGCTTCCCGGGCGTCTCACGAGAGCAGGCGGTAGCTTATCTAGAGATGGCCCGCGAAGCCGCAGAGGAGTACTCGCGTGAGAGTGCTGCTGGATGAGATGCTCGACCGGCGGCTGAAAAAGCTTCTACCCTCCCTGGTAGAAGAAGCCCTCACCGTCCGCGAGCGCGGTTGGGGCTCGCTCGAGAACGGCGAGCTACTCAAGGCGGCGCAGCAGGAGTTCGATGTACTGTTAACGATGGACCAGAGCATGCCTCACCAGCAAGATCTCACGGGCCTGCGGATAGCCGTGGTGATCCTGCGGGCGTCGAGCAACCGCCTGGCCGACCTCGCCCCGATGATGGACGAGGTGGGTGAGACGCTGGTAAATGCCCGACCCGGTGAGTCGCTAATCGTGGGCGGATAAGGCCTGGCTTGGATCTACCTTATCCGTCTGGCGTTGATGCCCTGCCGCACTATCTCCGAGGGGTTGCCCATTGGGTAAGCGGCGTTTGTTGATCCGGGCGGCGGCTCTAGCCGGAGACGGTGAGGCCCATTGCCGGAGAGCTGGAGCCACCGCCGATGATAGAATAACCGGTTATCGGATGTCTTATGCCCTGGCAGGGGGACCGCGCGATCAAGAAGGCTCTTATAACCGGAATCACGGGGCAGGACGGTTCTTACCTGACGGAGTTGTTGCTGGAGAAGGGGTACGAGGTGCATGGGCTGGTGCGCCGGGCCTCGGTCTTCAACACGGACAGGATAGACCACCTCTACCGCGATCCCCACGACCCCGAGGCCCGCGTGTTCCTCCACTACGGGGACTTTACCGACGCCGCCGGGCTGCGGCGCACGTTGCAGCGGGTAGGGCCGGATGAGGTGTACAACCTCGGCGCGCAGTCGCACGTAAAGGTGTCCTTCGAGCAGCCGGAGTACACGGGAAATGTCGACGGGCTGGGCGTGATGCGGCTGCTGGAGGCGCTCCGGGACGTCCGGGATGAGCTCGGCAAGGAGATCAAGTTCTACCAGGCGGGGACCTCCGAGATGTTCGGGGTGGCGCCCGCCCCCCAGTCGTAGGCCACGCAGTTCTACCCGCGCAGCCCCTACGCCGCGGCGAAGGTCTACGCTTTCTGGATGACCGTCAACTACCGCGAGGCCTACGACCTCTTCGCCGTAAACGGCATACTCTTCAACCACGAGTCCGAGCGGCGCGGGGAGACGTTCGTGACCCGCAAGGTCACGCGCGCCGCCACGCGCATCAAGCTCGGCCTCCAGGAGCGGCTCTTCCTCGGTAACCTGGACGCCCGCCGGGACTGGGGCCACGCCGAGGACTACGTGGAGGCGATGTGGCTCATGCTTCAGCAGGAGGCTCCGGAAGACCTGGTGATCGCCACCGGCGAGACGTACTCCGTGCGAGAGTTCATCGAGAAGGTCTTTGCCTACCTGGAGATGGAGTGGGAGCCTTACGTGAGCATAGACCCCCGCTACTTCCGGCCGACCGAGGTGGACGTGTTGCACGGGGACGCGAGCCGGGCGCGGCAGAGGCTGGGGTGGCGACCGCGGGTCACGATGGACGAGATAGTAAGGAGGATGGTCGAGCACGACTACGAGCTGGCGCGCCGGGAGAGGACGCTCGCCGACGCCGGTTACTCTATCCCGCAGCGGGGGATAGCCTCCCAGTGAACCTCGATAGCAGGGTCTACGTAGCGGGACACCGGGGCCTCGTGGGGTCCGCCATACTGCGCCGGTTGCAGGGTGCGGGGTACGGGGACCTCCTGACGCGTACCAGCGGGGAGCTGGACCTCACGGACGCCCGGGAGGTAGATGCGTTCTTCGGCGAGGAGAGGCCAGAGTACATCTTTCTCGCCGCCGCGAAGGTGGGGGGCATCCTCGCCAACAACGACTACCCGGCGGACTTTATCCGGGAGAACCTCGCCATAGAGTTGAACGTCATAGACGCCGCCCACCGTTGGGGGGTCGAGAAGTTGCTCTTTCTGGGGAGCTCGTGCATCTATCCCAAGTTCGCTCCACAGCCGATGCGGGAAGAGCACCTCCTGACCGGGGAGCTCGAGCCCACCAACCGGCCCTACGCGGTCGCCAAGATCGCCGGTATAGAGCTCTGCCGCGCCTACAACGCCCAGCACGGCACGGACTTCGTCTCCGTGATGCCCACCAACCTCTACGGCCCGAACGACAACTTCGACCCCGAGACCAGCCACGTGCTCCCGGCCCTGCTGCGCAGGTTCCACGAGGCCCGGGAGAGGGGCGAGCCCTCCGTAACCGTCTGGGGGACGGGGAGCCCCCGGCGCGAGTTCCTGCACGTCGACGACCTGGCGGACGCCTGCGTGTTCCTCATGGAGCGCTACTCTGGGAGCGAGCCCGTCAACATCGGCGTGGGCGAGGACGTCAGCATCGCGGAGCTGGCGGAGGTGGTCGGGGAGGTCGTGGGCTACGAGGGCGAGGTAGTCTTCGACACCTCCAAACCGGACGGCACCCCGCGCAAGCTCCTGGACGTCGGCAAGCTGAGCGGCATGGGCTGGAGGGCCGCTACTCCCCTGAAAGCTGGCATGGCGAGTACCTACAAATGGTTCCTCGCCAACCGCCCGGTAGAGACGCCGGAGTAATACGGAATCCGGGTAAATGATGCCATCTCTGGTGGGCCCGGGAGTCGGGAGGCGCGTCGCTCCGCTCGCTTCGGGAGTCGGGAGTCGGAAAAGACAAATACGACCCCCGACTCCCGAACTACGAAAGCCGCGAAGTAGTCAACCGGATTCCGTATAACTCGGAACGTTGCATGAGCCTCCTGCCAACTCCGGCGCAACCTGGATTCTACCCGTTGGGTTACGGTCCGGCGAGGTGTGGCCTATGCGTCGAGTACCACCTCCGAGAGGGGGGAGCCGATGCAGATGAGACGCCAGCCTTTCTCCTCGTCCTCGTCGTCGAGGGCGAAGGCCAGGTCCTGGTCGATCTCGCCGGAGAGGCACATCTGGGCGCAGGTAATGCAGGTGCCACTGCGGCAGTCGTAGGGGAGGTTCAGGCCGGCTTCCTCGGCCTTTTCGAGTATGTACTCGTCCTCGGCGCACTCTATCTCTACGCCGCTCCTCTTGAAGGTTACTCTGTGCGTCTCTGCCACTCTCTGCTCTCCTCCGGGAAGTACTGAGCCCCGACCCCGGGGTGCGGGATCGGGGCTCGTTTTAGGGGTCTCGGCTTGTTCTAGAGCTCTTTGACCTCGAACTCCTCCGGCGGGCCGCCGCAGATGGGGCACTCCTCGGGGGGCTGTATGCCCTCCAGCTCCTCGCTGCACGTGCCGCAGACCATGGTGACGGTCATCGGCGGGTGCGGAGCCTCGCCGTCCTCGGCCTCTATCTTCTCGCCCGAGTCCTTTGCGAGGTCGGCGATGGAGACCTTGCCGGTGATGACGTCCTCCATCGTGGTCCGTGCGCCGGAGAGCGCGTCCTCGGTGGTGGCGAGGTCTATCTGGCTGGCGCCCTGCTCGCGGGCGAGCTTCTCGGTCATGTTGCGGGAGATGTTCCGCATGAAGCCCTTGGGAGCGCGGTTCAGACGCTCTATGGCCTCCTCGGTCCAGGCGAACTCGCCGGAGCCGCCCTCGGGGACCATCGTGCCCGCCTTCTGGAACGAGGAGTGGTCGATGGGGCACGTGCCGCCGGATTGCTCCTCTACCTTCTGCTTGGCGTGGCTGACGGGGCAGCCGCCGGAGGTGGCGCCGTTGCCGCTCGGCTCTTCCTCTGGCTGCGGGGCTTCGACCTTCGGGGCTTCGCGGCCGGTCTCCTCGCGGTACTGCTGCTCGACGTACTCGCGGGTGATGGTCGTGTAGCCCTTGCGGAGGGCGCTCTTCTCGACGCGGGCCTTGACCCGGCGCTGCTCCTGCCAC
>JACCZN010000345.1 GCA_013695915.1 Rubrobacter sp. | reverse complement strand
TGGTGCTTATGAGGGTGGCGTTCGGGTTCACGGCGTGGAGCGCGCCGAAGAAGGCCGAGGAGATGATCCAGGCCGCGACGATGGCGCCCTTCGGGCCGAGGGCCGGGTAGTTGAGCCCCTCGGCGATATTCTGGAGCTGGTAGCTGCGGGAGAGCAGCTCCTCGTAGACGCCGATGCACAGAAAGGCGAACGCCGGGATCAGGATGGCCTGGGAGAAGGGAAGGTCCGGCACGGTGGAGCGGTAGGTTCCGGCTACGGAGACCCACCCGGCCCCGGCCTGCACGAGAAAGACGGCGGTCATCAGGACCGCGCCGAGGGCGAGGCCGAAGCCGAGGTCCAGCCACCAGCCACCGTTTATCCGCAGGCCGAAGTCCCGGATGGGCCGCTTGTCCAGGTACCGGCCTGCGAGCCACAGAGAGAGCAGGACGGCGAGCAGCGAGGCCGCGCCGCTCAGGGGCACGAGCGCCGGCGAGCCCGGCGAGAGCTCCAGCCCCCCGGCACCGCCGGGCGCAACCCCCGCGGTGCGGAAGAGGTAGAGCAAGGAGGCCAGCGGCACGGTAAAGAGCACGCTCGCCACCGCGAAGATCGAGAACTGCACGACGAGCCGCCACAGCGCCCGCGGCCGTCGCTCCTCTCCTACCTGTTCCACGAATACCTGCAAACCGCTCCTCCCGATACGGGGTGGTGCTACTCGCTGGCGGCGGTACCGCTCACCCTTCCTCCATCTCTCGCCGGTGCATCGGCATCTCGTCTATGCGCCCGAAGAGCTCCTCCGCAGAGACCGGCTCTCCCGAGCGGAGCTTCTCCGTGCCGTCCTTGCCGACGAGCACGGCCGCAAACTCTCCGTCGCCGACCCCGAAACCCTCCCGGGCCCCGGACGCCTCCTCCGGGCTCACCGGGTTCCCTTGCATGAAACCCTTCCCGTCTCCGAGTAGCTGCAAGAGCACGAGGTCCCGGTCGGCGAGGCCGTCGTCCTCGCCCTGCAGCAGCTGGCGCTGGCGGTCGTACCGCTCGTCCGTGCGGGAGGGAGCGAAGATCAGGAGCAGGCGGTTCGTGTCTCTGTAGGGGGTGAGGTCCAAGCTGGTATCCTTTCTCTCCGGGTTGCGGACGTACGCCGTCCCCCCGATACTACAAGCCTTTCAAGAGAGGAGCCGCCGTGACCGAGCCGACGTCCTGGCCGGTACGTTTCACTGTCTACTCCGACTACCTCTGACCCTGGTGCTTCAACGGGGCCGTGCGCCTCGGAAAGCTGGAGTCCGAGTACGGCGGGGAGCTGGAGGTGGTGTGGAAGAGCTTTATGCTGCGCCCCTCGCCCCACCCCCGGAGCTTCGCCGAGCACCGCGAGTACACCCGCAACTGGCTGGTGCCCGCCGGTCAGCCCGAGCCCGGCGAGTTCACCGTGTGGGCTACCGACGAGGACCCGCCGACCCACAGCGTACCGGCGCTGATCGCGGGGAAGGCCGCGGCGACCTTCGGCGAGGAGGCGTTCCGCAGGTTCCACCTGGAGGTCATGAGGGCCTACTTCAAGGAGAACCGCGACATCTCGGACCCGGGGGTGCTCTCGGAGGTGGCCGTCCGCTCGGGCGTGCCGGCCGGCGAGTTCGAGGAGCGGCTCGGGGAGGGCCGGGACGCCTTCGAGGGAGAGGTCTTCGCCGAGCACCAGGAGGCCGTGAGCCTCGGGGTGACGGGCATACCCTCCGTGGTCGTGGATGACGCCCTCCTCGTGCCGGGCGCCGTCGAGCGGGAGGTGTACCGCGAGGTCATCCGGGAGCGTCAGGCGCTCCGGTAGGCCCGCGGTAACCCGGAAGACCGGCTGCGCCGTGCTCGTTGACCATCTTCTGGTGGCGGACCACCATCGCCACCGGGGTCTCTCCGGCGGCGCCGAGCTCCGCGAAGCGCTTCTTCAGGGAGACACAGGTGAAGTGGGCGCCCAGATAAGTGGGGTATGAGCTGCTCCATGGTCATGGCCGGGCGCTCGGGGCGCCCGGTGTTCTCCTCAGCGTCCCCGGCGGAACGCCGGACCTCAGGCTCGCCGCTCGCTCCGCCCCACCGCACCGAGGGCGGAGAGGACCTCCTCTTCACCCGGACGGTCGGCGATAGTCGCGTCGTCCGACAACTCGAAGTCGGGGAGCCGCTGTCCGGTGCTCAGGCCCGTCACGCATACCTCCATGAACTAGCGGTCTACCTGGAGGCCTTGCTGCGGAGCTCCTTCGGAAGGCTTCTCCGTGCCGGGCTCGAGGAAGAGGAAGCGCCGGTCGTCGGCCATGCGGTAGCCCTCGGTCTCCGTGTCCAGTATCCGCAAGAAAGCCTTGACTACCGTACCATCGAACTCCGTACCTAGGCCCCGCAACAGCTCCTCCCGGGCCTTCATCGTTCCTACCCCGGCCCGCCGTGGC
>JACCZN010000304.1 GCA_013695915.1 Rubrobacter sp. | reverse complement strand
GAAGCGCGAGGAGGAGACGTTGCCGTGGACGAACAAGACCGGGGTCCCTCCTTCGGCGCCGCCGGACAAGAGGTGCGTCCTCAGCCGGGGAGTGTCCACGGTCCTTGCGGTGACTCCTTCGAGCAGGACTGTATCGCCGCGCTCTGACTCCCGTCGTTCGTTCATCGAAACCCCCTCTACCGGGCGAACTTCTCTTGCTTACAGTCTACCCGCAACAGGCTGTCGATCGCAAATTGCGAGGTTCGTTTCTACGAGCGACGCGCCTTCACCAGGAAGCTTCGCGGCAGGCCCGGTAACCTCCGGTGCGGCGCCGTACTGGGCCACCGCCCGTAGTTGGCCCCCTCCTCGCCGGGCTGTGTCACGTCCGCCTCCCAGCCGTGGCGCTCCAGTAGCGCCTCCGGAACGTTCGTCCCGAACCGTCCCTGCGCCCCACGCCGGGCGAGGGCGGCCAGTTGAAGCCACGCCATCGGGGAGAACAACAGGTTCCTGTTCATGAGGTCCAACCCGAGGAGGCTGCCGGGCGCCGTCAGCGTTGTTACCCTGTCCAGTAGACTGTGAACGGCGGCTCCGGGCAGGTAGAAGAGGAGCCCTTCTATGAGCCAGACCGAGGGCTCCTCTGCTCTGTACCCGGCGGCGAGGAGAGCCTCCGGCCAGGTCTCTTCCTTCAGGTCCACCCTTACCGTGCGCCGCTCGCAGGTGGCCCTGGCTCCGGAGCCCTCGATCACCTCGTCCTTGACGTCCAGTACCTCGGGCAGGTCCATCTCGTAGAGCCGGGTACCGGGCGGCCAGTCCAGGCGGAAGGCGCGGGTGTCCAGGCCGGCCGCCGCGAGGACCACCTGGCGCACACCGGATCCCTCACAGGCGTCCAGCAGGAAGTCATCGAAGAAGCGGGTGCGGACCACGGCGTACAGCCCCGGTCCGCCCGAGCCTCCGCTGGGCTGCATGCGCTCCAGCCAGTCGAAACCTTCGGGACCTGCCAGCGTCGCGGCGAGCGGATCGTCGAAAAGACGGTCCGCTCGCTCGCTCTCCCGGGCCCTCGCAGCGGCCATCCACCGCGAGGTCGGAGCTACGGGGTTATTCTGAGGCTCCACGGTCGCCGGTTATCCCCCTACTGGCCCGAGCGGGGCGCAAGCCAGTCCCGCATGCGGGGCCAGAGCTCTTCGGCCCCCGGCCCGACGAACATGCCTATGTGCCCGGCGTCCAGAGAGACGGACTCCTTGTCCGTGCTGCGGGCGAGATCGGTCGTGGCCTTCGTCTGGGAGGGCGGGACGACGTAGTCCCCCTTGCCCGAGACGTTGAGCACCGAGCACTCGATGTTCGAGAGGTCTACCCGGTGTCCGCGCAGCTCTACCTCGCCCTTGACGAGCCTGTTCTGCTGGTAGAAGTCCTTGACCCACCTTCGCAGGGTCTCGCCCGGGAAGGGTGCTGCGTCGTCCACCCACTCGCTCGCCGCCAGCCACGAGCGCAGGGAGACGTCCCGCTCGGCCCGCTCCCGAATGTCCCGCAACGCCGCGTCGTAGATGCCGGAGCTACCGCCGAAGCCGCGGGCGACCGCGCCAAAGGCTCTGGTCTGCATGGAAGCCGCCATGTTTATGACCTGGGCGGCGAGGTCCGTCGGCAGGTTCCCGAAGAACTTCGGCACTATCGCCGGGTCGAAGTACGCCCCGCTGGTGCGGCTCATGAACGCCCACATCCCGAGAGGCTCGGGGTGCCGGGGGGCGAAATCCGTGGGCGCGGAGAGCAGGACGAGGTTCTTGGTGCTCTCCGGGAACAGGGCTGCGTACATGGCGCTCAGCGTTCCGCCCTGAGACTGCCCGAAGAGGGTGACCTCCTCGGCGCCCGAGATCTCGCGGATCTTCTGGACCGAGCCGTGCATGTAGTCCAGGACGAAGTCCTCCAGCGACAGCCCCGCGTCCCCGGCATCGGAGATACCGAAGTCCAGCATGTAGACGTCGAAGCCTTCTCCAACCAGGTACTCGACCAGGCTGTTGCCCGGCACGAGGTCAAAGATGTAGGGCTTGAGCACGAAGCCGTAGGTCAGAAGGATCGGGACCGGCCGCCGGCCCTCGATACCCCCGTTAGCGGTCTCCTCGGGGCGCCGGTAGCGGTAGAGCTCGGCCTTGCCCCTGGTCCAGACCACCTCCCTGGGCGTGGCCGACGTCTCGACCCCGACCTCCTCCAGGAGTACGTGCGTGCCAGTAGCGTACTTCCTCGCCCGGATCGTCACCGGGTCGTCGTAGTTGTTGATCTTCATCGGACCGAGGCTGCACCCGATCGAGTCAGTGCTCGCCTTCGTGAATCGCTCCGATACCTCGTTGACCTTGCTCATGCTCGCCATCTTCACAGCCTCTCATATTCGTACCTTCTACGCCTCCGCCGCAGCGCTCTTTCCTCTCGGGAGCAGACGCCACTACATGCATTTTACATATATGTACCAATCCGTCAACAGCCAACAGACTCTACCCTCTACGGGATCCCTCCTTTCCGCGCAGCGGCGCACCGACACCGTGCGGGTATCCGAGGGTCTCCCCGCAGGGTTGGAGAAGTCCTTGACTATCGGCTGTATCCCTCTCGCGGCTTGTTCCGGGGCAGGCCCGGGGACAGGTGGTGCCCGCTCTGGTTAGTTCAGGCCGCCGTACCAGAAGTAGCGTGAAGGCCCGTACCTTGACAGACCTCCTCTCAGCTAGCTATTCTTACCATCCATGTGGATGGTACAGAGATGGTGAATATAAAAGATACGGAGAAGATCACGATCAACGTGGGGCCGGTGGATCTGGGGCAGATCGACCTGTTGGTGAGGGAAGGTTTCTATTCCAACCGCACCGACTTCATCCGCACCGCGATCCGCAACCAGCTCTCCGCCCACGCCGAGGCTGTCAGGGAGACTGTTGCCCGCCAGACGCTGGTGCTCGGCGTCCAGCACTTCACCCGAGGCGATCTGGAGGAGGTACGAGCCGCTGGCGAGAGGTTGCAGATCAACGTTCTGGGGCTGGCGGCTATCGCAGAAGACGTGTCTCCGGAGCTTGCCCTGGCGGCCATCGACTCTGTGACCGTGCTCGGCGCATTCCGGGCGAGCCCGGCGGTCAAGAGGGCACTTGCGGGCCGGATCTCGTGAAGGACACCGGATAAATACCGTCGGCATGGGGCACCGGAACCGGCAGCATAGACCGACGAGCAGAGGGGAGCGCCAGCATGTCGGACACCACCAGGGGAAAGACGGCGCGCCACGCGAGCGCGGACATGAATAAAGGGATGGCCGAGGCCACGCGGCTCACCCGCGCCGGCCGGCTGGCGGAGGCCACGGCCCTCATCCAGAGCACCCTCTGGTCTTCTCTCGGAGCTCCGCCCACGCCCGATGCACCCGCCGGAGAAGGGTACCTGGCGCATACGGCCTCACCGGCCTCGCGCCCGATCGCTCTGCCGGGTGTGACCACTGGGGAGAGGGGGGCGCAGCGGGCGGAGACGACCGCTGCAGCACGGGCGCGGGTGGGCACGCCGGACCCGGCGTCCGTCGCTCCTCCGGCGGGACGGTTCGTCTCCGGGTCGTATACCAACCGGGACGGTACGCGCGCCTACAAGCTTTACATCCCGACCGGATCCACGGGGCAGCCCCTGCCGCTGCTCGTCATGCTCCACGGCTGCACTCAGAATGCGGAAGATCTCGCCACCGGCACGCGCATGAACGCGCTGGCCGAGAGTGGCGTATTTCTAGTCGTCTATCCCGAGCAGGCCGCCTCCGCCAACGCATCGAGGTGCTGGAACTGGTTCGAGACCGGCGACCAGAGGCGCGACCGGGGTGAGCCATCCATCATCGCCGGCATCACGCGCCAGATCGCCGCCACGCAACCCATCGATACCCGGCGCATCTACGTGGCCGGAATGTCGGCCGGTGGGGCGATGGCCGCGGTCATGGGCGCGACCTACCCCGACCTCTACGCCGCAGTCGGTGTCCACTCGGGCGTGGCCTACGGGGCGGCGCACGATCTTCCTTCCGCTTTCCGGGCGATGAAACAGGGCGCGAGCCATGCCGCACGGGCGAAGACCCGCACAGCGGAGGATATAGGGGCGGGAGAGCCCGGCCGGGCCGTCCCAACGATCGTGTTCCACGGCGACCGCGACGGCACCGTCCACCGGCGCAACGGTGAGCAGGTGCTCCACCAGAGCTCCGGGGTCGGCACCACCGGAAGAGACGCGGGCGGAGACGACCCGCGAGTGACGGTACGTAGGGGACAGGCGCCTGGCGGGCGCGCCTACACCCGCTCCGTCTATCACGACGCGACCGGTCGGCCGGTCGCGGAGCAGTGGCTCGTTCACGGGGCCGGACACGCGTGGTCGGGCGGGAGCGTGCGGGGATCCTACACCGACGCCCACGGTCCCGACGCCTCGGCGGAGATGGTGCGCTTCTTCCTCGATCACCCTTACCGTACAGTGTGAGGGAGAGACCGTACGCGCTACGTCGTCCCTTTCGAGGGGCCTCCTCCCAGGTAGAGCTCCGCAACCTTCGGGTCGTTCAAGAGCTCTCTGCCGGGACCTGTGAAGCGGTTCTGGCCCACCTCCAAGACGTAGCCCCGGTCGCTCATCGCGAGGGCCCGGCGGGCGTTCTGCTCGACCATCAGGATCGCGACTCCCTTGGAGTTGATCAGGCCTATCCGGTCGAAGATCACGTCCACGTTCGACGGGGAGAGCCCGGCGGAGGGCTCGTCCAGCAACAGCAGCGAGGGCTCCAGCATCAGGGCGCGGGCCAGGGCGACGAGCTGGCGCTGCCCCCCGGACATCGTGCCCGCCCGCTGGCGGCGGCGCTCGGAGAGCACGGGGAACCACTCGTAGAGCTCCTCGCACCGGGACTTTAAGGTCTTCGGCCGCAGGTAGGCCCCCATCTGGAGGTTCTCTTCCACGGTCAGGTTCGGGAAGACGTTCTCCGTCTGCGGCACATAGCCGATGCCCCGCTCGACGAGCCTGAAGGTCGGTGCTCTGCGCACCTCCTCCCCCCGGAAGGTGATGGTGCCCTCCTTCGCCGGCACGAGGCCGAACAGGGACTTTATGAGGGTGGATTTCCCGGCGCCGTTCGGCCCGATGACACTGACGAGCTCTCCCTCATCGAGGTCTATGTTGCAGCCCCGGACGATGTCCACCTCCGGAACGTACCCGGCCCACAGGTCCCGGGCGCTGAGGAGCGTCCCGGCCTCAGTCATCCCTCTTGCCCTCCGCATCCAGGCTCTTGTCGAGCTCCTCCTCTACGGCTCCTCCTCCGGCTCCCAGGTATGCGTCTATGACCTGCTGGTTGGAGCGGACCTCCTCCGCCGAGCCCCGCGTGATTACCTGGCCGTTAGCCATGACGATGACGTGCTCGGAGACGCGCATCACCACGTCCATGTCGTGCTCGACGAGGACGAAGGTCATGCCCCGGTCCCGCAGCTCCCCGACGTGCTCCAGGAGGCGCGCCCCGAGCGAGGGGTTTATCCCGGCCATCGGCTCGTCCAGGAGTATCATGCGCGGCTCCATCATCAGCGCCCGCGCGAGTTCCAGTAGCTTGCGCTGGCCCCCGGAGAGGGTGGCGGCGTAGTGGTCCTTCTTGTCGGAGAGGTTGAAGAGCTCCAGGAGCTCCAGGGCTTTTCTCCGGTTCTCCTTCTCCTGCCGACGGACGACCCACGGCACCACCCAGGCGGTAAAGATCTTCTCGCCCGTCTGGTCCGGTGCGGCGAGCATCATGTTGTCGAGCACCGTCATCTTCGCCAGGGACTTCGTGAGTTGGAAGGTCCGGACGAGCCCGCGCCCGGCAATCGCGTTCGGGGACTTGCGGGCGATAGAGGAGCCGTCGAAGACGATGCTCCCGGCGTCGGCCCGGTAGAAGCCGGTGACCACGTTGAAGAACGTCGTCTTCCCCGCCCCGTTCGGCCCGATGAGGGCGGTGATCTTGCCGGGCTCTATCTCCAGCGACGCCCCGTCCACCGCCACGAGGCCGTCGAAGCTCTTGCGCACGCCGTCGGCGACGAGTATCGGACCTGTTCCGTTCTCAGCGATTGAGCACCATCTCCTCCCTGCTCCCCAGGATACCCTGCGGACGGAAGATAATGATAGCCATGATCAGGGCTCCGACCCCGATCTGGCGGAGGTACGCTGCCTCCGCCCCGGATAGGAACTCCGGCGGGATGAAGAGCGTGCCGTTGAAGATGGACCAGAAGATCACGGAGCCCACCACTGGCCCCCAGTGGCTCGCCGCGCCGCCGAGCATCATTATCGTCCAGACCTGGAAGGTTATTATCGGGAGGTACGTATCCGGCGCGAGGCTCCCTATATCCATCGCGAAGAAGACCCCCGCGAGCCCCGCTATCGCCGCCCCGAGCGCGAACGACTGCATCTTGTAGGCCGTGACGTTCTTGCCGAGCGCCCTCACGGCGTCCTCGTCCTCCCGGATGCCCTTCAGCACCCGGCCCCAAGGGCTCTTGAGCAAGACCCACAAGAGCACCCCGATCACCGCTACCATGATCCAGACCAGGATCAGGAGGTACTGGTCCGGTG
The DNA here is from genome assembly GCA_013695915.1 of Rubrobacter sp. GTDB lineage: Bacteria > Actinomycetota > Rubrobacteria > Rubrobacterales > Rubrobacteraceae > Rubrobacter_A. The sequence continues at coordinate 1,265 of JACCZN010000304.1, read as the reverse complement.
TCAGACCGCCGAGGCCCAGGTTCTCCCGGAAAAAGAAGAACTCGTTGGAGAACCCCCGGATGCCGCGCGAGCCGCGAGTGTACTCGGTGACGCCCGGACCGGACTTCAGCACGAGGCGGAAGATCTCCCCGATGGTAACCGTCACTATCGCCAGGTAGTCCGTCCGGAGCCGGATGGCCGGGAGGGCCACGATCATACCGAGCAGGGTCGCGACCGCCATCGCCACCAGGAAGCTCACCAGCAGCGGCACCTCGAACTGGGTGACCAGGATGCCCATCGTGTACGCCCCGGCGGCGAAGAACGCCACGTGCCCGAGGTTTATCAGGCCGGTGAATCCCCAGTGGAGGTTCAGCCCCTGGGCGAGTATGGCGAAGATGCCGGCCGTGAGCAGCACGCTGAGGATGTACGAGGTCATAAGGCCCGCTTACCCCCGAAGATACCCTGGGGCCGCAGGAGGAGCACCACGATCAGGACCAGGAAGGCTACCGCCGTCTTCAGGTCGTTCGGCACCCCGATGGCCGAGTGGGTAACCATCTCCTGGCTCACCCCGATGATCATGCTCCCCGCCATCGCACCGTAGGCCGAGCCGATGCCGCCGAGGATGACCCCGGCGAAGATCAGGAGCAAGAGGAACCAGCCCATGTTCGCGAAGACCCGGCCCTGCAACCCGTAGAGCACGCCGCCGTAGGCGGTCAGGGCACCGGCGAGGAGCCAGGTGAACATGATTACCCGCCGCACGTTGATGCCGCTGGCCAGGGCGAGGTCCCGGTTCTCGGACATGGCCCGCATCGCCGTCCCGATGCGCGTCTTCTGCAGCAGGAGCCCGACCCCGAGCAGGGCCACGGCGCTGCCGAGCACTATGGTAATGTCCTGCGGGGTAAGGGAGAAGGGGCCGAGGTCGATGCGCTGGGAGACCGGACCGTAGCGGTGGATGCCCTCGCCGAAGACCCAGAATATGACGTACCGCAGCACCAGCGCGAGCCCGATGGAGAGTATCAGCAGGTTCACCGTGGAGGCACCCCGGTCCCGCAGCGGTCCCCAGAGCACCTTCTCGAGGCCCCCCGCAAATGCCATGCCCCCGAGCACCGCCGGGAACAACGCCACGTACAGCGGCAGCCCGGCCCCCGTACCCACCAGGGCGAGGAACGCCCCCAGGGTAAGGTAGTCCCCGTGGGCGAAGTTGATCAGGCGCAGTATCCCGAACACCAGCGTCAGGCCAACGGCCGCTACTGCTATTACGGAGCCTATGACTACGCCGTTGGCGA
>JACCZN010000296.1 GCA_013695915.1 Rubrobacter sp. | reverse complement strand
AGGAGAGGAGAGGTTATGGAAAGAGCGGAGGGTTGGGCCCGCGTGGCTCGCACCAGCGGTTTCCAGGAACTGATGAGGAAGAAGAAGGCCTTCCTGATCCCCGCGGTAATCTTTTTCATGGTTTTCTACTTTACGCTGCCCGTGCTTACAGCATATACCACGGTGCTGAACTTCGAGGTCATAGAGGGTCTGTCCTTGGCCTACATCTACGCCTTCGCGCAGTTCGTGATGACCTGGACCCTCTGTCACATCTACCTGAGCCAGGCGAACAAGTGGGATGACCTGGTGGAGAAGGCGCGCCACGAGGCCGCAGAAGATACCGCGGAGGAGGGTAGCGCATGAACGGCGGCGCAGACATCACCGCAGTCATCTTCTTCGTCGTAGTAGTCGCGATCACCCTGGGCATTACCGTGTGGGCGGCGAAGAAGAACGTGGGAGCCGGCTCGCACTACGTGGCGGGCGGCCAGATCACCGGCTGGCAGAACGGGCTGGCGATCTCCGGCGACTACCTCTCCGCCGCCTCCTTCCTGGGCATCGCCGGCGCCATCGCGCTGACCGGCTTCGAGGGCTTCTACCTCTCCCTGGGCTTCCTGGTGGCCTTCCTGGTGGTGCTGCTGCTGGTGGCGGAGCCCTTGAGGAACCTCGGCAAGTATACCGTCGCGGACATGCTCACCAGCCGCTTCAACGCCCGCGGGGTCCGCTCGGCGGCGGCGCTCAACACGGTCTCGATCAGTACGTTCTACATGGTCGCCCAGCTCGTCGGCGCTGGGGCCCTGGTACAGCTCCTGCTCGGCATACCGTACTGGCTCTCGGTCATCGTCATCGGGATCCTGATGACCTTCTACGTTACCGCCGGCGGCATGATCGCCACCACCTGGATCCAGATAACCAAGGCCGTGCTGCTCATCATGGGCGCGCTGGTCCTGACGTTCCTGGTGCTCGCCCAGTTCAGCTTCAACCCTCTCGCGGTGTTGAACGAGGTGCGTGCGGACTTAGGGCCCGAAGCCGTGATACCGGAGGCACCGGCCGGCATCATACCGGGGCTCGACGTGCTCTCGCTGAACATCGCGCTGGTGCTCGGTACGGCGGGTCTCCCGCACATCCTGATCCGGTTCCTCACCGTCCCCGACGCCAAGACGGCCCGGAGGTCCATCGTGATTGCCACCTGGATCATCGGCGGCTTCTACATAATCACGCCGATCATCGGCTACGGGGCGACCATCTTCGTGGGCCAGGAGGCCATCGAGTCAGCCAACCCGGCGGGCAACCTCGCAGCCCCGCAGCTCGCCTCCGCGCTCGGCGGTCCGCTGCTCCTCGGCTTTATCTCGGCGGTCGCCTTCGCGACTATCCTGGCCGTGGTCGCCGGGCTCGTCATCGCGGCCTCCGGAGCCTTCGCCCACGACCTCTACAACAACGTGCTCCGGAACGGCGAGGCAACGGAGCAGGAGCAGTTCAGGGCCGCCCGCATAGCGTCCTTCGCCATCTCCATCGGCTCCATCCTGATCGCGCTGGCAGCCTCGGGGCTGAACGTGGCGTTCCTGGTCGCCCTGGCCTTCGCGGTCGCGGCCAGCGCGAACGTGCCGGTAATTCTGCTCCTGATCTTCTGGAAGGGCTTCAACATGTCCGGGGCGGTCACCGGCATGCTGACCGGCCTCATCGCTGCGGTCGGACTCGTGCTGATAAGCCCGAACGTCCTGGGCGACGCGGCGATCTTCCCGCTCGAAAGCCCGGCGATCATCTCCGTGCCGGCAGGCTTTATAGGCTGTATCCTCGGCACCAAGCTCGGTGGCCGCGCGGCGGAGGAGGAGCGCCGCCAGGGCCTCCAGGTACCGTACGAGGAGGTCTACGTCCGGGCCAATACGGGCTTCAGCAACCTGGACGAGGACCTCGGAGAGGTAAAGAGCGAGGAACCCCAGAGGACTTAGCCTCCAAAGAGAAGGCCCCGCCCTCAGGAGCGGGGCCTTCCCCGAAGGTCTCTCGCCCACTGGACCCGGGAGGGGTGACCGAAAGAGCAGCTCAGGACCATCACAGTCCGGTTTAATCTCTCTAACCGGCAAGCCTCACACCGGAGGTCTGCGTGATCCTGCCGGCGAACAGGAACGAGGTCTGGCGCAGCGAGGCTTCGAGGTCGAAGGGGTCGAGGGCCGAGGTCGCGTCACGCGGGATGACGACCTCGTACCAGCGCAGGGCGGCGCTCGCGGCCGTGTAGTGGACGCAGATGTTGGCGACCGTGCCGCAGATCACTAGCGTCTGCACCCCCCACAGCCGCAGGAAGTGATCGAGGTGCGTGGAGTAGAAAGCGTCGTAGCGGACCTTCTGTATAACGGTCTCCTCCTCCCGCGGGGCGAGGTCGTCCACGATGCGCCAGCCCCAGCTACCCTTCCGGGCGTGCTCGGGCCATATCTCCCACTCCGGGTCCCCGTCCTCGTGAGTGTCCTGGGAGTAGACGACCTGCATCCCGGAGCTCCTGGCGAGCGAGAGGAGCTCCTGTATCCGGTGGACGGTGCCCTCCGCGTCCGGTACGTAGAGGCTGCCGCCCTCCTTCACGAAGTCGTTCTGCATGTCTATGACGAGCAGCGCGGCGCGCTCGGGGTCTACGACTACCTCCCCGTGAACCTCATACTCCGGGACGTCGACCGTGCGGGACATGACAGACCCTCCTTCTCCAGAGACCACCTGTAGCCCCAAGTTTATCGTCTAGGGGCCGGAGGCTATAGAATCCCGTACGGTGAGCGACGAGACACAGGGGCCGAAGCGTCTCAGGGAGGACCATCCGGCGCGGGAGGAGCTGCGCGAAAAGCTGAACCGCTACCTGGACCTGCCGCTGGCGCTGGCCTCGGTCGTGGTGGCGCTACTTATAGTGCTGCAGCTCGTCGGGGACCTCGAGGAGCCCTGGCGCGGCCGGGTCGAGACGCTTGGCTGGGCTCTGTGGGCGGTGTTCTTCGTCGAGTTCGCGGTGAAGTTCGCGCTCGCCCCGGTAAAGCGGACCTACCTGCGCCGCAACTGGCTGGACCTCCTCATAGTGCTGCTGCCGTTTCTGAGGTTCCTGCGGCTCGCGCGGGTACTGCGGGCGACCCGCGCACTGCCGGTCTTCCGGCTCTTGGTGCTCGGTGGCCGCGGCTCGAGCTCCGCGCTGGTCCTTCTCAAGCGCCGGCGGCTCGGACAACTGGCCGTGACCTCCGCCATGATAATCCTTATAGGGGCAGCGCTGGGCTTTCTGCTGGAGAGCAGGGTAACCGGTACCCAGATGGTTACCTTCGGCGACGCTATATGGTGGGCCTCCACGACCGTCACCACGGTCGGGAGCGACATACAGCCCGTCACGCCCGTGGGACGCGTCCTGGCCTTCCTGCTCATGGTCTACGGGCTCGGGGTCTTCTCATACTTCGTGGCCTCCATAGCCTCCGTGCTGGTCGGCCTCGATACCCGACACGACGAGTCCGAGAGGGCGGCGCAGCGCTCGAAGGAGCAGGGCCTCCAGCTCGAAGACAGAGAGCTCGAGACCCTGCGTTCCATTCTGAAGAGAGCGGAGAGACCCTAGCTCCGATGTCCGGCAGCCCGAACAGGGAGCGGATGCTTCTCCCCACTAGTGTCTCGGGTATGACCCGTATCGTTCGAAACTAGCAGAAGGAGTTCCCCGTGAGCCCTGGCGGCGACCTCGGGGGTAGCCTGAACCCCGACGACCATAGAATCTCTGCTGCGCTCACCCGGCCGGGAGCTCACACACGCTCTTCAAAAGGTATACTCTCCTACTTTGATAGCCTGCTGAAGCGACCGCGAGAGGAAGGTAGAGTCCAGGTTGGAGTTTATACACGGTGCCGTGGACTGGATGCTGGCCTGGTCGGCCTCGCCCTACGCCATTGTGGCACTCTTCCTCTTCTCTTTCTGGGACTCGAGCTTCTTCCCGCTGCCGCCGGACCCGCTCCTGATCGCGATGGCCGTGGCGCGGCCGGATATGGCCCTCACCTACGCCGCCGTCTGCACGGTGGCCTCCATAATGGGTGCCGTGCTCGGCTACGTCATAGGCAACAAGGGCGGGCGCCCGCTGGTGGAGCGGCTGTTCAGCCGCAAGAAGATAGAGGCCGCGGAGGGACTCTACCAGCGCTACGACGTCTGGGCCGTGGGAGCCGCTGCGCTTACCCCGATACCCTACAAGGTCTTCACCATAACCGCCGGCGTGGCCCGGCTGGACTTCGGGCGCTTCATGGCCGCCTCGATCCTCGGACGAGGTTTCCGCTTCTTCGCGCTCGGGGTGGCCATCTACTTCTTCGGCCCCTCCATACAGAACGCCATAGACGAATACTTCGAGCTGCTCACCCTGGCCTTCCTCATCCTCTTGGTGGCAGGCTTCGTCGCGATGCGCTACGCCGCGATCCACCTCGGGCGCAAACAGAGCACGCCCGAAGAGCGCAAGGTAGTAGACTAGCCCCTCTCGAGCCACACTCCTCGCGCAGCGGTCGCAGTCGAGATAGCGCATATGGTTCGCCGATAGACACTGGCGCTGCGAACCGTAAGGTCGAGTTTAGCCTTCTTTTTATCTCACCGAAGCACAGTTATGGATAGGATGCTTCTGCACTCCGCGTCTCCTTCCGGATGCTCCGCGGTCGAACCCCCAAACCCGGCAGAGAACTTGTAGTGCTCTAGTATGAGATAATATGACTTGCAGTACAAAAGCCTCTCGATGGGAAGGAACGA